>JAZNFR010000195.1:0-3145 GCA_045576055.1 Eubacteriales bacterium | reverse complement strand
ACACAGGTTACTGTTGAATACGAAGATGATAAGCCAGTTAGAATTGACGCTATTGTAGTATCATCACAACATAGTGCAGATGTTAACCTTGATTTAATTAGAAAAGATGTTATCGAGAATGTAATTCTTCCAATCGTTCCAAATGAAATGATTGATGATAATACAAAGATTTATGTTAACCCAACAGGACGCTTTGTTATCGGTGGTCCTTGCGGTGATACTGGTCTTACAGGTAGAAAAATCATTGTTGATACATATGGTGGATATTCTCGTCACGGTGGTGGCGCGTTCTCTGGAAAGGATCCTACAAAGGTTGACCGTAGTGCGTCATATGCCGCAAGATATGTTGCAAAGAACATTGTTGCTTCTGGCATTGCTGATAAGTGTGAGGTTCAAATTGCTTATGCAATTGGTGTAGCTAAGCCAGTTTCAGTTCTTGTTGATACCTTTGGTACAGCCAAGGTTGACGAGGAAAAGATTGCTGAATTTGTAAATGCAAATGTTGACCTTCGCCCAAGTGCTATAATAAACAAATTTGACCTTCGCCGTCCTATCTACCGTCAAGTTGCTGCTTACGGTCATGTAGGAAGAGAGGACCTTGATTTGCCTTGGGAAAAGACAGACTTAGCTGAGAAGATAAAGGCTGAGCTTTTATAAAAGAAAATGAGCGAGAAATCGCTCATTTTTTGTTGAATTAAGCTCTTATATATGATAAAATATAAATAACTTTAAGCTAGGAGGATGAATATGGAATTTATATCAGGCACTATTGAAAAAATAATATTTCAAAGCTCATCCTCGTGGTATAGCGTTTGTGATGTTTCCCTTGATTCAGGAGAGGCAATTACAATAGTAGGTACAATGCCGTATGCCGCAGTTGGTGAGGGGATTGAAGCCTCTGGCGAATGGATAACAACTAAGGACTATGGCAAGCAATTCAAGGTTTTAGAATACAAAAAAAGCCTACCAGAAAAGAAAAACAGTATATTAAGATACCTAGCAAGTGGTGCAATTAAGGGCATTGGTGCGAAAATTGCAAAAAAAATAGTTGACGAATATGGTGAGGACTCATTTGACGTTATTGAGAACCATCCAGATTGGTTAACAAATATAAATGGGATTTCGAGAAAAAAGGCGTACGATATCAGCTTCGATTTTAAAGAAAAAGCAGATGTGCGCGAAATTATGACCTATTCTGTTGGGGTAATTTCTGCAGAAAACGCAATAAAGATTTATAAAAAATGGGGAAAGAACGCAGTTTCAATTTTAAAGGAAAATCCTTATGCACTTTGCTCTGATAATTTTGGGATTGCCTTTAAAACAGCAGACGAGCTTGCGATAAATACTGGACTTGCTCACGACAATAGATATAGGATTGAAGCAGGAATTAAATATGTTTTGGGCGTTTACGCAACGCGTGACGGGCATACATACGTAAAAAGAGAGCTTTTGGGTGATTCCGTATCGAAATTCATAGGAGTTGAAAAAACGCAAATTTTCGAAGCTCTTGATGACGAAAACGGTATAACAGGTGTAACAAAGCTTGTAATTGATAATGAAGCTTGTGTTGCGCTTAATTATCTTTATTTTGCCGAGATTAACATAGCAAAGAAGTTAAAGCATATAAATAGACACGCAATCTCTCTTGATAATGCTAACCTTGATTATGTTGTTAGTCAGCTAGAGGCAAAAGATGGCATTGAATATGCTGTTATGCAGAAAAAAGCTATTTTTGAGTCCTTAAAAAATGGTGTAATGGTCTTAACAGGTGGTCCTGGTACCGGAAAAACGACGGTAGTAAGAGCGCTTTTACACATTTTCAATCATCTTGATATGAGGTGCGCTCTTTGTGCGCCTACTGGTCGTGCATCCAAGAGAATGAGCGAGGCGACAGGAGAGGAAGCAAAGACGATTCATAGACTACTTGAGGTTTCTCCTAACAAGGATTTTTCTGACGAGCCCAAGTTTTTAAGAAATAATTCTAACCCCTTAGATGCCGAGGTTATAATAGTTGACGAATCCTCTATGATAGATGTATGTCTTATGAGCTCGCTCCTTTCAGCTATTAAAACAGGCGCACGTCTCATCCTAATAGGCGATATAGATCAGCTCCCATCAGTTGGAGAGGGGAATGTTTTAAACGATATAATTTCCTCTGGTAAATTTTCCACCGTATGCTTGAATGAAATCTTTCGTCAAGCCAAGGATAGTGGCATTGTTGTAAATGCACACAAGATAAATAAGGGCGAGGTCCCTAGCCTTGATACGCGCTATGATGACTTTTTCTTTATATCAGTTGAAGACGAAAAAATTCCAGATTATATTGTTGATTTATGTAAGAATAGATTGCCAAGAAAATATGGGGAAGAAGTAACTAATCAAATCCAAGTTATAACTCCAACTAAGAAAAGTGGAATAGGCACACTAAACTTGAATTTTATGCTTCAAGAATCTTTAAATAAATCCTCCCCCTCAAAGCCACAGCTAAACAAAGGTCAAAGTAAGACCTTTAGAATGGGCGACAAGGTAATGCAAACAAAGAACAATTACGATATAGAGTGGATAGATGATAAAAACGGCATAGAGCTAATAGGCACGGGCGTTTTTAATGGAGATATAGGATATATTAAGGGAATAAATGAGGATATAGTAACTGTTGATTATAGTGGAAAAATAGTAGAGTATCGTCAAGAAGAGCTCGACGACCTCGACCATTCGTATGCTATTACTGTTCACAAGAGCCAAGGCAGTGAATATCCAATAGTTATTATCCCTATTTCACACGCGTGTCCACCGGTTCTTATGACAAGAAATCTAATTTATACAGCGCTAACAAGAGCAGAAAAAATGGCAATTTTAGTTGGAAACAAGCAGGTTTTCTATACCATGATTGAAAATAATATAAGGGCAGTGAGAAGTACCGCATTAAAAAAGCTTTTAGCTAATGGTGAATGATGAATTTTTTAGAAGTTTTTAAAAATATGCACGTAACAAAAAAGTGTCATTTGTGCCACGAGCCAATTTCATATAAAAATGATACAGGCTTTTGCGATACTTGTATAAACGAATGGAAGGCACTTTTAAATGTTAAATGCAATAGATGTGGTTATAAAATTAGTGAATGTGCTTGTACACCAAAATTGAT
>JAZNFR010000194.1:0-5102 GCA_045576055.1 Eubacteriales bacterium | reverse complement strand
TTGAGGCGCAGTTTATCGAAACCTTTGTGCTTTTGGCACTCAACCACCAAAGCTTGATTGCAACTAAGGCATCACGTATTGTAAGGGCCGCACAGGGAAGGGCGGTTTCCGAGTTCGGTGCTCGTCGCGCACACGGAGCAGATGCATCCGTATATGGTGCGCGCGCCGCATATATTGGTGGCGTTAATTCAACCTCGTGCGTTCTTGCTGACAAGATGTTTTGCGTGCCAGCTGGGGGAACTATGGCACATTCTTGGGTTCAAATGTTTGATACAGAATATGATGCGTTTGAAACATATTGTAGGCTATACCCTAAAGCACCAACGCTTTTGGTTGACACATATGATGTATTAAAAAGTGGAGTTCCAAACGCAATCAAGGCATTTAAGACAGTTTTAAATGAGGAAGAACAGAAAAGCTGTGCTATTAGAATAGATTCTGGCGACCTCACTTATCTATCTAAAAAGGCAAGAAAAATGCTCGACCAAGCTGGACTTACTGGCTGTAAAATAGTTGCCTCAAACGCACTTGATGAATACCTAATTCGTGACCTACTCTTGCAGGGCGCGCCACTTGACGTTTTTGGCGTTGGTGAACGACTTATAACTGCAAAAAGCGAGCCTGTTTTTGGTGGAGTTTATAAATTGACCGCTATCGAGGATGAAAACGGCAACATAACTCCAAAAATTAAGATTAGTGAAAACGCAATAAAGATAACAACACCAGATTTTAAAAATCTTTATCGCTTTTATTCTAAGGAAACAGGCAAGGCAGAGGCGGATTTACTAACCGTTTACGATGAGGAAATAAACGAAAACGAGCCATATGAGCTTTTTGACCCTAACCATATTTGGAAAAGAAAGACTATGGAAAATTACACCTTGCGTAAGCTATTAGTTCCTATTTTTAAAAATGGCGAGTGTGTTTACAAAACACCCACTGTTGGTGAAATAAGAAAAAATTGCCAAAACGAGCTTTCAACTATGTGGGACGAGGTTTTGCGTTTTGAAAATCCGCACAACTATTACGTTGACCTCTCGGAAAAATTATGGCAAGAAAAGCATGCGCTTTTAAAAAGTGCAAAAAGTAAAAAGTAATTTTAAAAATTAGCGCAAAATGCGCATAGATTGGATTTAAAAAACTTGAAAAACACATTTAAAATTTTGGCACTTGGCGACGTTTGTGGACCAAGGGCAACAGAGTATTTAGCAAAAAATCTTTGGATAGCAAGGAAAAAATATGAGGCTGACCTAGTAATCGTCAATGGCGAAAACTCAGCTGAGCCAAATGGAATTGACAAGAGCAGTGCAAAAATGCTATTTGAAGCAGGTGCCGACATTATAACAACCGGCAACCACGTTTTTAGAAAAACAAGCGTTTTTTCCTATCTTGATGATGAGGATTTTATCCTTCGCCCACTCAATTTTCCATCTGAATGTCCAGGGCACGGCGAATGCATAATTAAAATAAACGGCTACAAAATACTTGCTTTAAACGTAATGGGTCAAGCTTATTTAGACGTTGGCGAGTCCCCATTTGAAGCGGTTGAAAAGGCACTTTTAAGAAACGAGGGAGAGTACGATTTTTGTGTGCTCGATATTCATGCTGAGGCAACAGGAGAAAAGAAGGCAATAGCTTATAATTTTGCAAGCAAAATAGCAGTTGCTTTTGGCACACACACCCACGTTCAGACAAACGATGCACAAATTTTAAACGGCTCCTGCGCCTACGTTACCGACCTTGGTATGTGTGGGGCTGAGGACAGCATTTTGGGCGTGAAAAAGGAAGCCGTTATTTACAAATTAAAAACAAAAATGCTATCAAAATTCGACTTTGCCGAGGGCGAGATTGAAGCCGAGGGCGCAATTTTTGAAATCGATTTAAATACTTTTAAGCCGGTAGGCTGTGAGCTTATAAAATTTAAGGGAGAAATAAAATGAAAACAACACAACTTTTAAGCTTTATAGAAAATAAGGGCGCAGATAAGGAGCTTGCCCGCATTTATGGTGAGGGTAACCTTCAATATCAAAGAGAAAGATATATTGGTGCAGTTAAAGAATTCTACGAGAATTATGGTGAGCGCGAGGTTAGTGTTTTCTCCGTTCCTGGAAGAAGTGAGCTTTCGGGCAACCATACCGACCACAACCACGGTAAGGTAATGGCAGGCTCAATTGACCTTGATATTATTGCTATTGCATCAGAAACAGATGATGGTGTTATCAGAATTAAGAGTCAAGGCTTCCCTGAGGATGTAGTTGATACAGAAACATATAAGACTCCAAATGAAATGGACTTCTTTAAGTCAAATGCTTTAATTGCAGGTATGTCCCGTGCGTTTGAAAACTATGGTGCAAAAACAGGTGGCTACGTTGCATATACTACATCAAATGTGTTCAAGGGCTCAGGACTTTCATCCTCTGCTGCGTTTGAGGTTATGGTTGGAAATATCTTAAACTATTTCTATAACGACGGCAAGGTTGATAACGTTGAAATTGCAAAGATGGCGCAATATTCTGAAAACGTTTTCTTTGGCAAGCCTTGTGGACTTATGGACCAAATGGCTTGTGCTGTTGGTGGCTTTGTTTACATAGATTTTGAGGATACAAAAAATCCAATAATCGAAAAGATTCCATTCGACCTAAGCGGCGCAGGCTATGCGCTTTGCATAGTTAATACAGGCGGCAACCACGCAGACCTAAACGAGGACTACGCATCCGTTCCTTATGAAATGAAGAGCGTTGCTAAGTATTTCGGCAAGGAATATCTAAGACAATTAGACAAGGAAACTGTTCTTGCAAATGTAGAAAAGCTACGCGAGGCAACAGGTGACCGTGCAATTTTACGTGCAATCCACTTCTTTAATGAAAACGAAAGAGTAACAACACAAGCAGACGCTTTGCGTGCAGGCGATGTTGCAAAATTCCTTGATTACGTTATAAAATCAGGCAATTCCAGCTTTATGTACCTACAAAACGTATTTACCACAAAGAATGTAGCTGAGCAGGGTCTTTCCTTGGCACTTGCAATAACAGACTCCACCCTTAACGGTAAGGGCTGCGCATACAGAGTTCATGGCGGAGGCTTTGCAGGAACAATCCAAGCGTTTGTTAAACTTGAATTAGTAGAGGAATATAGAAAAGCAATCGACTCAGCATTTGGACAAGGTGCTTGTCATGTACTAAGAATACGTCCAGACGGCGCAATAAAGGTTCTCTAATGGCTGATTTTACAAGCAAGCTAATAATGGTTGCCGAGCAAAATGAAGCAACCAAGTTCATAATTACTGAAGAAAAGGCGCAAAAATTAGAAGAGCTTTCCTCTCATATGTTAAAGGTTAATGAATACCTTAATCTAACAGCTATTCGTGATGAGGATGGTGTCATATTAAAGCACCTCGTTGATTCGTCTGCCTGTGTGCCATATATACCTGATGGCGCAAAAGTGGCAGATATCGGCTGTGGCGGTGGCTTTCCAAGCCTTGTTGTTGCAATTTTACGCGGAGACGTGTCTGTTTTAGGCGTTGATAGTGTAGCCAAAAAGGTTAAATACGTGGATGAAACAGCACATCTTTTGGGTCTTAAAAACGTGTCCGTTTCTAGCCGTCGCGCAGAGGAGCTTGGACAGGACGAGGAATATAGAGAAGCCTTTGATATTGTAACTGCCCGTGCTGTTGCTCGCCTTAATATTCTATGTGAGCTTTGCATCCCACTTCTAAAGGTTGGTGGCGAATTTATTGCTATGAAATCACAGACCACCGACGAGGAGCTTTTCGAGGCTGAAAAAGCAATAGAGACAGTTGGCGCAAAAGTCAAATCTGTTAATAGATACACATTAACAGATGGTGATGAAATTCTTGAAAGAACTATAATAGTTATTGAAAAGATAAAAAACACACCTCAAAAGTATCCGAGAAACAACTCGCAAATCGCTAAAAAACCACTTTGATACGGGCATTTTGAGGCTTTTTCACATATAATAATAAAAAATCATAACTTTTTTACAAAAATTCACAATTTATTCATAATCATGTGATAGAATAGACTATATTTTTTATTTTATCACTTTAAAGCGCTAAAGTAGGGCTGGAAAAACCTACATAAGCCAAGAAAGGAGGGCAATTATGCCAACCGCAAAAAAAGAATTAACAAAAATTACACCTCAGCTTATGTCATATGTTGATCTTTGCTCAACAAACACAACAATTGAGCCAGAGCAATATATTAAATTTGACGTTAAAAGAGGACTTCGTGACGTAAACGGAAAGGGTGTAGTTGCAGGACTTACAGCAATTTCCGAGATTAACTCCTTTGAGAATATGCCTGACGGAACAAGAATCCCAAAGGATGGTGAGCTTTTCTATCGTGGAATTAACATTAATGACCTAGTAAACGGCTTCTTAGATGACGACCGATTTGGATTTGAAGAGACAATCTACCTTCTTTTGTTCGGTCAGCTTCCAACGGTTGATGAGCATAAGGAGTTTTGCGACCTTCTAACCAAGTATCGCTCTCTTCCTAAGAACTTCGTTCGCGATGTTCTTATGAAGGCATCTGGTAAGGATATGATGAACGTTTTGGCGCGTTCTGTTCTTACACTTTATGCATACGATGACAAGGCAGATGATACATCTATTCCAAACGTGCTTCGTCAATGCTTACAGCTCATTTCTGAATTCCCACTTTTGGCTGTTTATGCTTATAGAAGCTATGAGTATAACGAGAAGAGAAAAAGCCTAATTATAAGACGTCCAAAGGCTGACTTATCAATTGCCGAGAACTTACTCTATATGCTTCGTAAGGACTCAAAGTTCACACCTCTTGAGGCAAAAATCCTCGACCTTGCGCTCGTTTTACACGCAGAGCATGGTGGTGGTAACAACTCAAGCTTTACAACACACGTTGTTACATCCTCTGGTACTGATACTTATTCCGCAATTGCTGCTTCTCTTGGCTCATTAAAGGGTCCACGTCATGGTGGCGCTAACATTAAGGTTGTTGAAATGATAGATAATATTAAGCACAACCTAAAGGATTACACCGACGAAGAAGAAATCAAGGAATATCTAACCAAGATTCTTCGCAAAGAGGTGTTCGACCAAAAGG
>JAZNFR010000193.1:0-3238 GCA_045576055.1 Eubacteriales bacterium | reverse complement strand
TTAATCAGTTGACATAATTTTATGCATATGATAGAATATAATAAAAGTGAAAAGGAACACTAAAAAAGGGGTAAAATGAAAAGATTTTTTTGTATTTTAATTGTTGTTTTAATTTTGCCAATGCTTTTTGCGTGTTCCACAAATGATACAAAAGAAAGCGAAACGGAGACAGAGATGGACTATAAAATCAACGCAACAATATTGGAAATAGAAAACAGCTCTATTTTAGTCGATACAGAAGATGAAAACGCATCTGGAGAGTACAGAGTTAATATTGGCAATATAACAAAGTATTATAACGAAGAGAGAAAAGAAATCGCAAAGGAAGACTTGAAACAGGGCGATAAAATTACAATTTTATTTAACGGACAAGTGGCAAGAAGCCTTCCACCTCAAATTTTTGCACAAGAAATAATACTGAAATAAAAGGTGGCAATAGCCACCTTTATTTATTGCAATCGCATTGCAATTGTGCTAAAATAATTAAGAGAAGAGGTGGTAGAATGAGTATTGTTTTAAGTGATGAGCTTGAAATAGTTGACTTGCGCGTGCCAAATGATAAAATATTAAATGGTGATAAAATAAGCATTTGTTATACTCTAAAATCAGATGATATTACAATTGGAAAAAAGCCAAGCTGCACTCCATATCAAGATAAAAAAGACTATTTTATAAGTGATAATTCTTTTTATTATACTGAAAAAACCAATTCAAAGCTGAAGGTGGAAAAACTAGAGAATGGACTTGTGTTTGAGTTGACGGCTGATAATGATTCATTGTCCGAATACGGAATAAATTTACCCTTTAACTTCATGGGTAAGCTTGATGGTGGAGGATGGAAAAATCAATTTCTCTTCAATTCTCCCTATATCTTTGAAGATAGTGATATAAAATATTTTTACTTAACTAAGCCTAATGGCAACAATCTTTTAATAGCAATTTTAAGTTCGGCAAATGGATGGAAAATGGATTATTCGCCTCACTCGTGGGGACATTATTTTGTTAATTTAAAGTTGCTTGCCAATTTTGATAAAGCATATGGACAAAAAACAAATGAAAATTATCTAAAATTTGCAATTTTGCCGGTTACTACTTTTGATAGCTGTCTTGAAGCTTTAGAGAAGCTATATGACGCACCATTCCTTGATTACGAGGTGGGCGGAGGTAAGATAGGAAGTAAAATCAAGCTAATCCCATATGGCTCTCCCGATACCATAATAGAAGAACACAATGGAAAGCAATTTGCTTTCCCGTTTAGTGAAGAGTATGAGATAACAAAAGAAGGAGAAACAGTACTTTTTCCATTAAAAAACGGAAAAAAAGGTGCACCTGTGTCTGTTTTTGGTTATAAATCTCTTGTGGATCTGTATAAAAAATCTATGGACACAGTTGATCTTGATTTGATAGAACATCATACAGATTCTAACCTATGTGAGCATCAAAGCTGGGCAAGTGCAATGCTACGGTTCCTCTTGAAATATAAGAACGAGTTAACCTTGGATGAGGTTGATGTTTATGAAAAAAAGCTTAAGTTCTTGCTCAACATAATGACCGAGGAGGATGAAGGCAAGGCGATACCAAGACGAACAATTCTTAATGTTCCTCATGATGATTATTTGCCATTTAATGTGTATAAATCCAGAAGAGTTCAGGAGCTTTCGGCTGGTATTATAATTTTGCTTGATGCATATAAGTATTTTAAAGATGAAAAGTATTTAAAATATGCAAAAGGCGCCACCACGTGTCTGATTTCATATTATCAAAAGGAAGATGGACGAATTGAGGTTGATTGGGGCAACAATGCAAAAGATGACTATACAACAGTCTGTGCACCAATAATTCCTATTACTGATATGGCTAACTATTTAAAGGATATCGATGCCGAATTTTCTCGCATGTGCAAGGATTCGGCTGATAAAATTGCCAAATATCTATATAATCGTGGGCTGAGATTCCCAACCGAGGGGGGGAACAGCAAAGAAACTGAGGAGGAAATGGAGGATGGCTCAATTTCTTGTACAGCTCTTTCTTTGCTTTACTATTGCAAGAACATCTCAAGAAAAGAGGACTATATTAAAAAGGCAAAGGAAATACTTGATTTGCACGAAAATTGGGTGATAAAAACACCTATTTGTCAAATGCACGGCTCAACTCTTCGTTGGTGGGAAACCGGCTGGGAGGGAGATGCAGATGGTCCTGCTATATGTGCAGGACACGCGTGGAGCATATGGCGAGGAGAAGCTGATTATCTATACTATGAGATTACCGGCGATGAAGCCTATCTTTTAAAATCCAAGAATACATTTATGACAAATTTATCAAAAATAGATAAGCATGGCTACAGTTACTCAACATACAATCCCGATATGATAAATGGTGGAGGCTTCCATTGTGATTGCTCGAAAATCAATTATAGCATAGCCAAAAAGTTTTCACAAATCAAGGATTCTGGCATATCACGTTATGTTTGGATACGTATAAATGATACATTTCTAAAGTAAAAGGAGAATTATAATGGACTTTACAAAAAGCATTTTTGAGAACAGAAAAGAAATAAACAGACCTTTTTTAGCGGCACATAGAGGTGTTTGTGGCGCAAATATACCCTGTAACACACTAGCAGCTTATAAGATAGCGCTAAATCTCGGTGCTGATGTAGTAGAAATAGACGTTTCAAAAACAAAGGATGGCAAGTTTTATGTGTTTCACCCTTGGATGGAGCCTGTGTTTTTAAAGAGCAAGTACATTTGCGATATGACAGCAGAGGAGCTTGAAAAGGAGCGCTTGGTTAACCAAGATAGCGTGAAAACAAGCTATAAGGTGCCAACCCTTAGCGAGGTTTTTGCGCTCTTAAAAGGCAAAGCTTACATCAATGTTGATAAGTTTTGGACAGATGTCGAGGGCATAACAGCCGAAATTCGCAAGGCAGGAGTAGAAAAACAGGTTATTGTTAAAACTCACGTGGATGAAGAAAGCCTTGCAAAGGTGGAAAAGTATGCGCCAGACCTTATGTTTGTTCCGCTAGTTAGAAGCAAGGATGAAATAACCGAAAAGCTTTTAAATTCGATAAAAATGCGTGTTCGCTTCAAATTTATACTTGCGTCACGCCGTATATATACGTATAATTATTGTAGCAGGACCGCAAACAAAGCGAAAAACGGTTTTGCACTGATGTTAAAAGGAAAGGAAAAAGAAGATGAACAGAAGAAGACCTGTACGCACCAAGTCGGAGGCCAAG
>JAZNFR010000192.1:0-5608 GCA_045576055.1 Eubacteriales bacterium | reverse complement strand
AGTATATTAGGTATAAGCACACAGTAAATTATAACGACACGAAAGAAATAGAAATAGACCAAGCATGCCAGGGCACAGTGCTTAACGAAGAGACTAAGTCGGATCGTAGCCATGTCGTTCTGTGAGCCAAGGAGTTGACTCTCTACCTTGTCTTCCTAAGACCGCTTGGCCTCCGACTTAGTATATTAGGTATAAGCACACAGTAAATTATAATGACACGAAAGAAATAGAAATAGACCAAGCATGCCAGGGCACAGTGCTTAACGAAGAGACTTGTGTGTGTGGAGTGGAAAAAAACTATTATCTTTCAAGATGCGACGGTTCAGAGTATAATTATGATCATGGCGAATTATATGAAAAAACAACAGTTACTTGTCCTGATTGTAATCTTCAATATACAAATGAAATAGTATATGAGATTGGTTCATGCAAGAATATCGGTAAGGGAGCTTTAACCTTAATAGTTGGCGATAAAGCATACTATGACAATGAAAGCTATATTTATTACGATTCTGATTATCACGTGCGTGAGGAAGAAGCAATCTTGTTCGGAGATAGCTGTTACGATGGATACCTTATAGTATCAAAATGCAAGGATTGCGGCGATACTGTTTATGAATATGACGAATATCATCATGTAAGCGATGAAGAAATAACAATAATTACAACCGCGTGTGGCGATATAGAAATAACACACTCTGTATGCTATTGCGGAGAAAGAGAATATTATGACTATTCGTATAGCTGTGATATGCCCGCAGAAAAAACAATTATTACGGATGAAAACGGCTTTATAAATGAGTATTATATCCGCACATGCGAAAGCTGTGGAACTGTGATAAAGGAAGATTATATAGAAACAAAGGGCGACGGATGCACATCGGTTGAAACCAAATATCTAACCTTTATCTATAAGGATGAAAACGGAGAAGAAACAACTCTTGAATATGTATATATAGAGGGTTTAAATGAGCGTCATAGCTACAAATACACATATGAGATTGTGGAGAATAACTGCGACAATGGCGTGATAGAAACCGCAACCTGTGTAGACTGTGGAGAAACTTATGTAGACGAATACTCCGGTGCGCATTCTCCAAGAGCGGATTATGGCTATGACATACGCTTTGACTACTACGGAAGCGCATGTCGCGGTTGGTACAGATACGGCATATGCCCTTGTGAGGAGGCGGTGGTTACATTTGACCTAAGCACCTATGACTGTGATATGGTGACAACTACGGAAAGTGAAGAAATAGACGGCGTTTTATATACTACAAAGACTGATACCTGCCAAAATTGCGGTCTTGTAAATATAGCAGTTTCACACGATAAGACCGATGGCTGTTACACATACGAATATATTGTTCGCACAATTAAAATGGGTGAGCGCGTAATAGTTGATGCACAGAATGAAACACACATAAAGGAAGAAAAACACGATAATACCATTGAGTATGAGCTTGAAGGCGAGTCCTGCTATGATGGCTGGTACACAAAGGAAACATGTAAGGACTGTGGCAAGGAAACAATTTATTGGAACAATCATCACGAATTTGTTTATAATATTGATTCCTATATGCTTGATGGACAAATTTGTGAGGAGCATTATTTTACAATAAGTGTGTGTCCGTGCGGAGAATTGGGAGACTTCTACGTCGATGCATCTGAGTGGGGAGGCTTTGAAGAAAACAACGGTGTATATTCTTGCGCTGAATGTGGTATTGTATTGACCAAGGCCATAAGCCAAACAGAAAATGAGGATTGCACAGTAGAATATGTTGAAGCATATAAGGTTGCTTTAGATGGCGAGGAAAAGTTCGCAAAGGATGTAACAATGGTATTTGAAAAGCACGATTTTGAGCTTGTAGGCTCATCCAAGGTGGATGGCAATTTGGTAATAGATACAGCTTGTAAAAAATGCGACCTTGCTTTTTCTAATGAAATAAAGACAACCGGCGAATTTATAGAGGGCTACTGGACAAACGAATATCAATTTACATTTACACCGGAACAAACAGGCGACTATTCCCTTTACGTTCTTGAGAACGGAGAAAGCTATGTTACAATTGTGTATGATGAAAACGGCGACTTTATAGTTTTAAGAAATGCTGCTGCGCCATGCGTTTTAGTGGAACAATTAGAGGCTGGAAAAACATACACAATCAGCTATGGTAACTGGGCTGGTCCAAATGCGTATGAATATGTTTTCCTAAAAGGAAACGTGCCAATTACCGATGATATAGTTTCAGAAGCAGTTGATTATGAGATTGAAATCGACGGCATAACATATAATGTACAAATAAGCAAGGACTGCGGAGCTGTATTAAGCTACCAAGAGGCCGTGCTAGAATAATTCTCCCTTAAAAAAGGAACAGACATTTGTCTGTTCCTTTTCATTTTATCTAATTTTGGCTCCATCTGATGAGGGAGGTGTCAACGCAGTTGACGGAGGGAGAGATATATCAAGATTAAATTATCTATTCTTATATTCTTCTAGTATATCTTTTGATACCCAGTTTACAGCCTTCTCCAGCGGGAGAAGGCTTATTATCTATTCTTATATTCCTCTAAAATATCACGAGATACCCAATCGTTTGTCTCAGGACTATAATGTATCAAATCCCAACGGAAAAGAGTATATGGGTCCTCGGGGTTATAGTGGGGTGCGCGCGTGCTATCAAACATTGTTACATTTGGCACCTCGCGGCAAAGGTCGTAGAACACCTCGTTGATAAAGTGCATGCTTGGTAGGTGCTTGCCGTCCTCAATGCCCGTCAAGACTGCCTCAAAATTCAATTTGTGAAGAACGATAGGACATTCGTAGCCGAGCGCTTCGCGTAAGCCACTAAAGATGGTCTTATATGTGTTTTTAAGTCTGTCATTGTCCTTCAGATTAGGCACGCTTTGCCAAAATTCCTGCTCGCCACCGCGCCAGTGCATGCCGACAAAGTCAGGCTCAAGCTCGTTTTGTTCCATATATTTTTTAAAAAGAGAGAGCACGTGACAAGCATAAGGATACATTGAAATATCGCAGTCTCCTAGCTTACCAGGGATTAATTTTTTAGGCCTATTTGGCGACCACATTCCGTAAACACCCTGTGAGCCAATGGAAATTTGAATTATGTATAGGTCTGGCAATTCCACACCACTATCTATATCAGCCTGCCAGTTTTTAGCTAAGCAGTTGGGTACAGAGTAGGTGTTGTCTTGGTTTTCAGCTAGGTTCATGCCGTAGCTTGTGTAGCCTGTGAATTTTAAATTTTCCGTGTCAAATGATTGGTTAGGCTCACGGTTCAAGCCAAAAACATTTTTTAGTGGCTCCTTTATAATGTCCGGTTCGGTCATAGGAACGCCGTGTCCTGTTGCGTTAGACTGACCGAAAATCATAAATACTGCAATTTTTTTCATATTATTTTGTTACCTCTTGTATGTAATATAGCTGTGACTCATAATCTCCCCAGCTTTCAGCTAATATAAGTCCGTTATACATAAGGGTAGCGCCTTGATAAATTCTGTCATCGTTTACCTTATAGTATTTATTCTCATCAAGACCACGCAAGCGAACAAATTCGGGGTGGGTGCTTGCCTCGGTTCTATATTTGACAGCACAAACAAGTGCCTCGCTCTTATCGGTGGAGGCAACCTGCCATATGCAGTATAGGCTATCTTGCTCGTATGGTGAGCGTAAGCGATAATATTCGCCCCTTTGAATTAGCTCATAGTGGAGCTTAAATTCCTCAATTTGGCGCTTAATTTCTGCTTTTTCCTCGTCGGTCATTTTATTTATATCAAGCTCAAGACCATATGTACCAAAGTAAGCAACGTTTCCTCTGGTTTTTAAAGGAGTTATTCTTCCTGTTTGATGGTTAGGAGAAGCCGAAACGTGCGCGCCCATAGTTGAAATTGGGTATATAAATGATGTTCCGTGCTGAATTTTTAGTCTTTCAATTGGGTCGGTATCATCACTTGTCCAAGCCTGTGGCATATAGTAGTGCATACCACAGTCAAAGCGGCCACCACCACCCGAACAGCTTTCAAATAGAATGTCAGGGTAGCGAGAGGTAATTCTTTCAAGCAAGTCATATAAGCCAAGCATATATCTATGGTAAATTTCCCCTTGCTTTTCGGCAGGGACGTCACAGCTATATAGGTCGGTTATATTTCTATTAAAGTCCCACTTGACATAGGAGATGTTTGCCGAGTCAAGAATTTTACAAATTTGATTATAGATATTGTCTCTAACCTCTTTTCTTGACATATCAAGAATGAGCTGATGACGGGCAAGGGTAGGCTGACGATTTGGCATTTTAAATGCGTAGTCGGGATGCGCACGGTAAAGGTCGGTGTCCTCGTTTATAGCCTCTGGCTCAAACCAAATACCGAATTTCATACCTGCTTCGTTAATTCGGTCAGCTAATTCCTTCAAGGTGCAACCGAGCTTTTTCTCGTTTACAACCCAGTCGCCAAGGCCAGAGTAGTCGTCATCACGCTTGCCAAACCAACCATCGTCCATAACAAACAGCTCAACGCCAAGCTCTGATGCATCCTTAGCCATAGAAACTAGCTTGTCGCCGTTAAAATCAAAGTATGTGCCTTCCCAGTTGTTGATAAGCACAGGGCGACGAGCGTTTTTATATTTGCCACGGCAAAGGTTGTTTCTAATCGCTTTATGTAGGTTTTGAGAAGCTACCTCAAAGCCACTATATGAAAAGGTCATTGCAACCTCAGGTGTTTGGAAGGACTCACCACTTTCAAGAATGAAATTAAAGTTTTCGGGGTTGATACCCATAACTAAACGGATGTTGTCATTAAAATTTCTTGAGGCGCTAATTAAAAAGCTACCACTGTATACAAAGGCAAGAGCATAGGCATCACCTGTTGTTTCTGTCGCATCCTTGCTACAAAGAATACAGGATGGGTTCATAATATGGCCACTAGCGCCTCGGGTGGAGAATATTTGGCTCTTTCCGTGTAGAACAGGTGTTCTTTGGAAGCGCCTTTCCTGCGCCCACCTTCCCTCAAAGGAAACTAGGTCAAAATCGCCATAGTTAAAGTCAAGGTTTAAGGAAAGCGCCTTTTCTACATTGATTTTAGCATCTGTCTTATTTTCGATTTTTAGGCATCTTGTAATTAAATCGTATTCTGGCAAAACACCGTAGTATAGGTGCAAATAAATATCGTAAACACGGTCCTTTAGTGTTACAATAAGGGTTTCACCCTCCTCGCCATAAAAGGCTGGCAAGCCGTCAAGAGAATATTTGCCATTCTTGATTTGGGCAGACACAAAAATCGGTTGAAATCCCATTGTGCCGTCGCTGTTTCTTATATTAATTGCGCTTTCACGATAGTCGCCACAGCCAAAGCACGAAATTTCTTGAGGGATATGATCAATTCTAGCCCAAGCCTCGTCGCCCTTTATAGCTTCTGATTTTGGAGTTATGTGCCACATATCGCCATAAGCTGTGTAGGCAAGATTGTCGTTTTCTATTTTTCTGCCATAATATGTATGTAAAAGCACGCCAAGTGGATTTATCGCCATTTGGTAGGTTGTATTTTTTGTTTGGATTGTGTAGGTTTTTGCTTGTTCATTAAAAATAATAGCCAT
>JAZNFR010000191.1:0-4845 GCA_045576055.1 Eubacteriales bacterium | reverse complement strand
AAAGGGCAAAAAAATCTCCTATACTGAAAAATTGTCTTTTCGCCTTTCTTTTTGGAGGCGTAATTTGCACACTAGGTCAAGGATTTTTTCAATTATATACGCATTTAGGGCTAGAAGAATCAGATGCAAGGACCTTAGTTTCTATAACCTTAATTTTTATTGCTTCTCTTCTTACAGGGCTTGGTATTTTTGATAATATAGCAAGGATAGCAGGAGCTGGGACCTTAGTTCCCATAACTGGATTTTCAAATGCTGTTTCATCACAAGCAATTGATGCAAAAAGTGAAGGCTTTATTTTAGGTGTTGGTGCAAAAATATTCACAATTGCAGGTCCTGTTATACTTTACGGCACTGCAACTGGTGTAATATATGGGGTTGTTTATTATTTTGCGACTTTAATTTGGGGGTAAAATGAGAAAGAATATATTAAAGTTCAAGCGAAAGCCAAGAATTTCATCTACCTACTCTGTTGTTGGGCATCTAGAAAAGGAAGGACCTCTAGGCAGTTTTTTTGATGAATATTCACACGATGATAAATTTGAAAAGGATTCTTGGGAAAAGGCAGAAAGCGAAATGCAACACCGTGCCTTGTCGGGTGCTTTAAAAAAAGGGGGCTTCATAGATTCAGAGCTTGACACGCTGTTAGCTGGGGACTTGCTTAATCAATGCGTAGGCTCTAACTATGGTCTTGCGAGCTTTGATGTTGGTTATTTAGGGCTTTATGGCGCTTGCTCTACCTGCTCGGAAGGACTTTTGATTGGCTCTTCACTATACAGCGGAGGAATTGTCAATTTATGTGCAGCTGTTACCTCTTCTCATTATTGTTCAAGCGAACGCCAATTTAGATTTCCATTAGAATATGGTGGTCAACGAACACCAACCGCACAATGGACAACGACTGGTGCAGGAGCCTTTCTGCTAGGAGAAAGAGGAAAGGTAGAAATTAGCGAGGCAGTAATTGGACGAGTATGTGATAAGGGAATAAAGGATATTAGCAATATGGGTGCTGCTATGGCTCCAGCTGCTATTGATACTATAAAGAGATATTTTGTAGAATCTGAGCTTTCACCCAATGATTTTGATTTAATTATAACCGGGGATTTAGGTTATGAGGGAAGTGAAATTGCAAAGGATTTGCTCCTAAAAGAAGGATTGGATATAAGAAAAAATCACGCTGATTGTGGGCTTATGATATTTAACCGTGAAGGACAAGATGTACACGCAGGAGGCTCTGGTTGTGGGTGTAGCGCAGTTGTTTTATCTTCCGTAATTATCCCTAATTTAGAAGCAGGCAAGCTGAAAAATGTATTATTTATCGGCACAGGTGCTCTTATGTCCCCTATGTCGCTATCACAGGGTGGCTCAATCCCAGCTGTTGCACACTTAGTTAAGCTTCAAGCACTGTAAAATAGGAGTTTTTATGGATATATTTTTTAATTATCTTTGGGCTTTTTTAATTGGTGGTTTTATTTGTGTTATAGCACAAATTTTGATTGATAAAACAAAGCTCACCCCTGCAAGAATTTTAGTTTTGTATGTTTGCACTGGTGTAATTCTTACAGCGATTGGAGTTTACGAGCCAATTGTTCGTCTAGCAGGGGCGGGTGCGACTGTTCCATTGACTGGCTTTGGTTATGCTATTGCAAATGGTGTAAAAAAAGCGGTTGATGCAAAAGGCTTATTGGGTGCTTTAACTGGTGGAATTGAAGCAACTGCCGGTGGAATTTCAGCAGCTATTTGCTTTGGACTTTTAATGTCTATCTTTTTTTCACCAAAGCCAAAAAAATAAAGAACCGCACTCATGTGCGGCTCTCTTTTTTTATTGAATATGTTTTCTTTGCTTTAAAAGAATTGCTTTTTTCTTTATTTTATCTGCCAAAATAACACTTTGTGCTGAGCTTTCAGGTGTTACAAGCTCTGGCTTCTTGCCCTTTTGAATGCAATCGACAAAATACTGGATTTCAGAAAGATATCCATTATCGTTTCCAACGTTAATACCTAAATCCTTTTGAGCAGCGGATGCTTGATCAAACGAAACCTCTTCTCCGTTTTTAACGAATTTGCCTTTATTTAATTCAACATATCCGTTTTGGAAAACTGCTCTAAAGCTTGCATCAAATGGAATGTTTGTATTATACCAAGTGCCCTCACATGTTACCAATACATCTCCATCAAAAATCATTTCAGTAACAACGGTATCGTTGTTGTTTGTCATTCTATAGCGATATGAATTAAGATGATGTGGCATACCAAAAATGCTTTGAACGAAATCAAAATCGTGGATTGAAAGGTCTGTGACTACTCCACCACTAAGTGATTCATCTCTCATCCAATCCTGCCAGCTCCATGTAGGAATTGAAGAAATGCGCTTCATATCAAGTCTAATTAGCTTACCAAGCTCTCCAGACTCGATAACATTTCTTAAATAAACGTAAGGTGCCATAAATCTAACAACATGAGCAACCATAAAGTTTTTGTCCTCTAATTTAGCAATAGCACAAACACGTCTAGCTTCCTTTGCATTGAGTGTCATTGGCTTTTCACAAAGAACGTGGTATCCCTTTTTGAGAAGCTTTATTGCCATATCTGCGTGGAGAAAGCTTGGTGTACATATATCTATCATATCAAGCTCTTCGCACCTTATCATTTTATTATAATCGGTATAAATAGCGATGTCGCGGTCGCCAACCTTTTCTCTTGCAACGTCTTCTCTTACGTCGCAAACAGCAACAACCTCAGCATTTTCTACTTCATCATAGTTGAAAAAGTGGCATCCACCCATTCCACCAATTCCGATAAGACCTACTCTAACCTTTTTAGCCATTTATAATGTCCTCCAAAAACTTTTTAGCATATAAAATATCAGCGATTTGTTGATCACCTGAAATTTCGCGTTCAATAGTAATAGAGCCATTATAGCCATGCTCCATTAATTTTTTAATTAGAACTGGGAAGTTAGCTCGTCCATCACCAATTCTCTTTTCTTCGCCAAGATAAGCAGGATTTGTTGGGTATTCGCCATCTTTTGCGTGTACACCACGTACATAATCTCCAAAAATGTCAACTGCGTCACAAGGATTTGCTTTGCCGTAAAGAAGGAGGTTTGCAGGATCTAAGTTAATACCAAGATTTCCTGTATCAACAGTCATTATTGTTCTCTTTAATGTAATAGGTGTTTCTTGTCCTGTTTCAAACAAGAGATATTGACCATTTGCCTTACAATACAAAGCAAGCTCTTTTATTGTCTCAACAACAGAGCGATATTCGTCAGTATTTGGGTTTTCAGGGATAAAGCCCATGTGCGTTATCATATCTGTAACGCCCAATTTTTTAGTAAAATCAGAGCCGTGCTTGAGATTTTCCATTCTCATATTTCTGAAAAATACAGGCACAATTCCTAGAGTAATTGGGCCTCTAACAAAATCCCATGTAGCCTCACCTTCCCAGCCTACCCAAACAGCACTTATCTCAAGTCCTGTTTCTTTTGTTGCGGAAAGAATTTTTTCTACATATTCATCAGTCATCAAGCTGTGATTCCAAGCGCAAAGCTGAAATGACTCTAGACCGTATTTTTTTACATTTCTAATTTTCTCAACTACATTTTCGTCGAGATTGACCATTGTTCCAAGCTTCATAAAGTTACCTCGTATTACATAATTATACATTTTAATTTTATCATATAATATTGTAAGTTTCAAGTATTTAAATAAAAAAAGAACTCCAATTTGGAGTTCTTTTTACATTATTTTTCGTCAGCAAATGCCTTGCCACAAGCTGGACAAATAAGATCCTTTGGATCTAATTCGTTATCGAAGCAAATTTGCTCACCACAAGATGGGCACATAGCCTCCATATAATCACAATCCTCGCAATCGCAATCATCATCGCAGCAGCAATCACAATCGTCATCACAGCAACAATCGCAATCATCATCACAATCACAATCGCAATCCTCGTCGTAAAGGTATTCCTCTACATCACCAAGATCGTGGTCAATTTCTTCGATATAATCTCCAAGTGTTGCAACCTCATCATCCATATCAGCAATAGTTGCAGTTATGTCAGAAAGAAGGTCGATAATTGCATTTAAAACCTTGCCCTCTGGCTTAGTTGTATCAATATTAAGTCCCTCTGCAAGTCCTTTAATATATGCGCATTTTTCAAGAATATCCATTTCTTCCATTTTAAAAACCTCCTAAAATGAATTATTTATTGTTTACTCTTTCAAGATATTCACCAACTCTTGTATCAATACGGATAAGGTCACCCTCATTGATAAAGATTGGAACTCTTACAATTGCTCCTGTTTCAAGTGTAGCAGCCTTTGTAACGTTTGTAGCTGTATCACCACGCACACCTGGCTCTGTTTCTGTGATGTAGAGGTCAACGAATGTTGGAGGCTCTACTGCAAAGATTTCGCCCTTGATGGATGAAAGCTTGCACATTTCCATTTCCTTAACGAACTTAAAGTTATCGCTAAGCTTATTTGAATCTACTGGAATCATTTCATAAGTTTCAAGATCCATAAAGTAGTAAAGACCACCGTCGTTATAGCTATATTGAAGCTCTCTACGCTCAACTTGAACTGTTTCAAACTTTGCAGTTGGGTTGAATGAAGCCTCACGAATAGCGCCTGTAACAACATCTCTATACTTTGTTCTTACAAAAGCAGCACCCTTACCTGGTTTTACATGTTGGAATTCGATAACTTGATATACTTTACCTTCCATTTCAAAGGTAACACCGTTTCTAAATTCACCTGCTGTAATCATTATTACTTACCTCCATACTATATTACTTTATATTGTACATTATTTTGCGTTAAAATTCAAGTATTTTTTACAA
>JAZNFR010000190.1:0-13102 GCA_045576055.1 Eubacteriales bacterium | reverse complement strand
TTTATTTGGATTCCACTTCTTGGCAAGCCCATAACCAAGCTTTTGGCTGGGATGAAGAATTTCTTTGCCCGTATGCTAGTTAAGAATAATATTTTTGAGGACCTTGGGCTTGGCTATTTAGGGCCAGTTGATGGTAATAATTTGAAAAAGGTTGTTGGCGTTTTAGAGGAAGCAAAAACAAGAAAAAGTCCAACTGTTGTTCATATAAGAACAAAGAAGGGCTATGGCTACGAGTTTGCTGAAAATGAGCCAGGAAAGTATCACGGCACTGGCAAATTCGATGTAGAGGCTGGAATAACCACGGAGGAGGGCGAAAGCTTTTCAAGCGTTGCTGGCAAAAAGCTAGTAGAAATGGCAGAGGGGGACGAAAAAATTTGTGCAATCACTGCCGCTATGTGTGATGGCACAGGACTTACCCCATTCGCTACTAAATTTCCTAATCGTCTTTACGACGTTGGAATTGCGGAGGAGCACGCAATTACCTTTGCCTCAGGCTTGGCAGTTAATGGTATGAAGCCAGTGGTTGCGCTTTATTCAACCTTTGCACAACGCAGCTTCGACCAAGCGATTCACGACGTGGCGATTCAAGAGCTACCAATGACACTTTTGCTTGATAGAAGCGGAATTGTTGGTGGTGACGGAATTACCCACCAAGGGATTTTTGATTACCCACTATTTTCTCTTGTGCCAGGAGCGCATATTTATTCACCAGAAAATTATAGTGAGCTGCGCACATGTATCGAAAGAGCAGTAAATGACGACAAGTTCGATATTATAAGATATCCAAAGGGCAAGGAGGAGGAATATACCTCATCCCTAAAAATGGTTTATGATGATGACGAGCTATTTTCATATTCAAGCAATATAAACGACGCCAAAAGGGTAATTATTACCTATGGTAGAATCACCTCACTTGCAAACAAGGTGGCAGAAGCCTTAGGCGATTGTGCGGTAATTAAGCTAATTAAAATTTTCCCACTCAATCTTGAAAAAATAAGTGTACGTTTAAAGGGCAAGGAGCTTGCTTATGTCTTAGAGGAAAGCACAAAAACAGGTGGCGTTGGCGAAAAATTACAGCCAGTACTTAAAGAGGCTAAAAAATCATATATCCACGCAATAGACGGCTTTGTCGAGCACGGAGAGCTTAGCGACCTATATAAGACCTGTGGCTTTACAAAGGAGAATATAATAAACAATATAAAGCCTTGATTTTAAAGTAGAATTATGATATAGTCTAGATAGAACTAAAAAAGGAGAAATAAAATGAAAAGGAAAATTATATTTGCCTGTATGTTTTTGCTGTTTGCATGTATGCTTTGTATTGGTGTTATGGCACAGGAGGCAACATATTATCTTTACGATGATGGAACCACTCTTCCCGAGGGCGAAAACAATATTAGCGTAAGTGAGCTATATCAGCAAAGCGAAACAGAAAAAGGACTATTTGCTAACCTCAAGGATGGAGATAATATTGTAATCGAGCTACAAGAAAGCATATCCTATACTCCTACTTACGGTACTATGAATAACGTGCCTAATCAAAGTAATTGCTTGAAAATAAGCGCAGCGGCTACTGTTACCGTTAGATTTAACGGCCATTCATGGTGGTTTACACATAATGACGCTTATGATGCCTTTGCTGTATATAATGAGAACGCAACACTTAATTTAATTGGAACCAAGGCTAAAAATCCTGACGGAACAATTAAAGAGCTTGGTACTAATTATAAGGGCTCAGAAATAAACGAAAACATTGATGTTTACAGTGACTTTGTAATTGTTTATTTAGCAGGAGGAAAGCTCCATTGTGAAAATCTTGCTGCGTTCTGCACCGAGGAAACTATTTATCAAAAAGACGGTTTTTTGAGTGGCAAGGCTGAGGCGGAGTTTATTGATTGCTCTATGCTCACAAATGCAGCTGGTATGTACACCATCGGCTTGGCTGGCAAAGCAAGCTCCAACAATAATCTTAGAATAGATGGTGGCTTGTATGGTTCAATTTGTGCACACAATCTCCTTGATAATTCATATATTAAGAATGCTACAGTTAAGCAAACAGCAAATAGTAATGCATTATATTTGGACTCTTGGCAAGATAGAAATGTATATAATTTCCCAGTTGAAAACTCTATAATTGACGGAAGATATTGGGGCGAAGGCGATTCTAATATAGTTGTTGGTAAGAATTCAAGCTTTGGCACTCTTTACCTTAAGGGAGACAACTCTGGTGGAGCATATGTCGAGCTTATTGATTCTACATACACTTCAGTTGATTTCGCAGGGAAAGACGGTCAATTAACTGTAATGACAAGCCCAACATGTGAAACAGCAGGTGCAAAGACGGTATTCAATAAGGATGGCTCAACACCTGACGCAGAATACGCAACCCTAAACCCAGCAAAGGGACACACAATAGCGAATGGAACAAGCGTTTCATATACTAACTATGCAGCAAACGGTTATTACACAGGCGTTTGTGACGTATGTGGTAAAGATGGTACTGAAAAGACAGCAAGTGCACCAGCACTTTTTGAAAGCCTTGGATATTCATGCATATCAGATGGAACATATTCAGTAACACAAGGCTACAAGATAAACAAGGAAATGCTTGCATTTATGTCTGACGGCTTTGAATACGGTATGATTGCATATGTTAATGCAAGCGGAAATGCAGTTTCCCCAAAGGGCTTACAAAATTCACTTGATATGAAGTTAACAGCGAACTATGATACCTTTACAATGAAGGTAATTGGAATTCCAGAAGCAAATATAGAAACTAAGATTGTATTCTGCGCTTACGTTTGCGATGGAGAGAATACATATTATATTGATAACCAAGCTACATCAACTACTGTTGTAGGACAAAGCATAACAACCATTAAGAAAATTCTTGGGGAATGATAAAATAAAAGCACCGATTTTCGGTGCTTTTTTATTTTCAAAATTTAGGAAAAAGTGTACCGCTCGGGGACACTTTTTTAATGCCATAATAAGAATGCGAGAAAGCAGGAAGGAAAGCGAGGTATTTATGGCGAGAAAAAATATCGGGCTATCTAAGCAGGATAACCTTGGTATGGCAGAGCTTTTGGTAAGCGATGGCGCACAAAAAAGCGACAAGCCCCGAAAAAAGAGAAGACTAAAAAGCGACGAATCATTTAAGGACAGCTTAAAAGGACTTTTGGCTAAGGAGGCGCCTCCCGAGGCGCTTCCAAGCCCATTAAAGGAAACGCCTCTCGGAGAAACTATAAGCTACCGAGAGGCGATTCTTTTAGCCCAAATAATTAAAGCGTACAATGGCGACACACAGGCAGCCGTTTTTGTACGTGATTCATCGGGAAACAAGCTTAAGGATAGCGAAAAGGAAGAAAAAAAGAAAAAATTTGAAGACTTTTGAAAGGAAGAAAATGAAATTAGGAGAACTAAAAATTGCATCTTTAATGCTTATAGCGCCGTCTCTTGAAATCTTTTTTGACTCAAGCGATGGGCAAGGCTTAGAGAACAAAATAATGGAATTAAAATCAAACCCCAATTTAACTGATTATTTAGGGCAGATGGATTTTTCTATCAACAGGGCGCTTTCCATTATTGAAAAATACAAAATGAGCAAAAGTAAAAGAAAAATCATCGCCTATGAGGCGTTAAATCAAGGACCTAGTGGCTATGAATTAAGACTTGATAAAATCGGAGATGATGTTTTATATATCGAAAGCATTTATCAAGGCGCAATGTGTCAATTTGAATTAAAGGGCGAGGATGTGGTTATCTTGCCACATGTAAAAAAAGAGACACTTGAAATTATATATAAGGAAAGGCTTAAAAGAATAAATGAATCAACTAGTGATTTGCACGAAATTAGACTAGATGACGGGGTTCTATCTATCATCCCTTACTTTGTAAAGAGTGAGCTTATTTTAAGCGAGGATGAGGCGGAATCAAATCTAGCAAGGACCCACTTTTTCAACCTTTTAGAGGAGCTTTCTAAGCCAAGTGCCCACTATGGCGAGATGTGTGTTGATACCGTTTATCAGATATGGTGATTAAAATGGCAAGAGACAAGAAACTTTATACACTTAAAGCATCAAAGGGAATTGGAAAAAACAAGGAAAACGAAGCCTCGTTCATAAAAAATATGATAAGCAATGATGGCAGAAGCGTAAAAAGGCACGGCCATAAAAACGTTTTAAAGATAACCGACAAGGACCTAAACGGGTTGCCAATTAACGGTATTTTTGACTATTCCTACAAGGAAAACGAGGAAATTGTATCAAAAAAAGTGGTTCACGCAGGGGACAAGCTGTTTTTGGTGGATGATAGCTTCAATTCCTTTGTAGAAATTGAAATTCCAAAGGAAATAATTTTAAAAAATGAGCGTACACAAGCCTTTTCCCGTGGTGAAATTCTATGGATTGTCGGTGCATCTGGCGTTTTGCTTTATGATGGGAAAACATTAAAAAGCGCATATGAGCATCCAAATGCATATATTCCAAAAACTAAAGAAAATGGCAAGGAAAGTGATTCCCCCAATCTATTAACAAGGAAAAGAATCAACACCTTTGTTGGCACTAAAGGATTCAGAGAAGTATCAAAAGCAAACATGTTTTTGCTTGACGAAAAAATTAAAGATGAGTCCAACTTAGTAATTGAGGTCAAAATCAGAACAAGAACCAGCGAGGAAGAGCCAAGTGATGAGGTCTCACAGTATATAGGCATAGATTCACGCGGTAGTGAGGTTGGAAAACCTGTAATAATTAGATACGCGCATCAGTATTCCTCAGGCACACATTATTTTCTTTCCGAGCCGATAAGGGACGAGGCAGGAAATATAATCAACCTAAAAATTGACGACAAGGTTTTAACATACGATAAATTGCCGTTTGGCATGACAGTTAAAAACGGTAAAGAGATTTCTTTATCCTTTGATTTGCCGTCACCGATTAAGGGGGAGAGCAACGTAATAATAAAATACGAGGCAGATACAAAGAGTGAGGCAGACGTTTTAAAAAATGCAGAAATAGTAGCCCTTGCAAACGGTGAAAAGGGCGGAGAGATTATGCTTTTAAATCTAGGAGATAACAAAATCTATTTCACAGATGAAAAAGAGGGACTTTTTTATCTTCCAGAGAAAAATAAAATATGCCTTGGCTCAGATGGTGAAAAAATCACCTCGATTGTCAAGCTTTCAGATAACTTGGTGGGTGTTTTTAAGAAAAACAGCTTTTCAAGAATTAAATTTGTCAGCTCGAATAATGATGGATATGAAATTATATCATCTACCGATTTGGAAGGATCATATAGCCAATTTTCCACATCATTAGTGGACTACGATTGCCTCGTTTTTAATGAATCAGGTATTTATGGCGTTAGCGAATATAAATCAACTGCCAACGTCTTTAACTGCTTAAGGCCGCGCGCATCGAAAATCAACCATTTATTATCCTTGCACTTAGAAAACGATAGAGAAAATGCACAGTCGATTTCCTATAAATCAAAATACTATCTTTTTATAGGTGATATGGCTTATGTTGCCGATACCTCACAAAAATATAAGGAAAGCGGCAAGGAAGGTGATGCATATGAATATGAATGGTGGGTTTGGGACAACTGTGGGGCAAGAATTTTATATAGCGATGGCAAAGACCTCTATTTTGGCACAGAGAATGGGCAAATTCGCAAATTCTATGACGGCTTTTCAGACACCGAAATTAGGGAATATTCAAACGAAGAAATATCTCTTCTTTTAAATAATGAGGGAGAGGGCACTAAATTTATAATTCCCAAAATCGATGAAATAAATTTTGATATTGCAAAGGCGCATCTTTCTAATCACGAAAGGCTTATCGCTTGTGGCGCTATATACAAAAACGGATTGCTCTACCTTGAAAATGACGAAATGTTCTTTGGGGATGGCAGTGTTAAGCTTTATGAAAATGATACATTGGCGCTTTATGATAAGGCAGGCGAGCTGGTAATAAAATCAGAGATTTTAGATGTCGACCTAATATTTAAAAGCATAGAGCTAAAGGAAAATGATGGGCTCAGAGAAGGCGTTTTATATGATGTGTATCTTTGTCTTGAAAACGGCTTTAATTATGAGCTTTCAAAGGATGAAGACGGTGTGTTTTTGCTTTGGAATAATAAAAAAATCAAAATGAATTACAGAAATGTGACGCTTACAATAATCGAAGAGGCGCCTATTGAGTGCGTCTATAAAACAGCGCCTATCAGCTTTGATACGATAAATCAAAAGACACTATATAACCTTTTTTTGAAGCTGACAGAAGAAACAAGGGGCGAGGTGGAAATACACCTAGAAACAGAGAAATCAACTCTTGAAAAGAAGCTGTTTATCGGTGAGCCAATTTCCTTTGACAGCCTCAGCCTTTCTGATACTTCCTTTAAAGCACCATTTAAAAGCACACAGCTATTAGGGTCGTTTTTGCGCAATTTTGAAAGCTTAAGGGTTGAAATCAAATCAAAGGGCACCCAAGACTTTGGGCTAGAGGAGATTAGCTTTCTCTATCTTAAAAGTCCAAAAACACGCAGAATACAGTAAAGGAGAAAAACTTTGAAGGACTATAAAATTACAGAAGAAGAAATAAACCAAACAATACTTCATTCCCCATATTCACTTGCCGATTCGCCCACAAGTGTTGGGCTAAAGGCCAAGCAAATTAAAAGATATTTTTACGAATTTATTCGATTCTTTGCAAACAAAATAAACATTCATTTGAATGATTTAGGAAAAACACTTGAGGGCTACGACGAGGTTTTAGAGGCAGTTGCCCTAATACCCGATTTAGAAGAGAAGGACGTTTTGCTTGGAAATCAAATTGACTTATCAATCCTTGCACACAACCAAAGCAGTGAATCCCATCCATATCTAAAAGAAAAAATTGAAAACGAGGTTGCAAGGCACAATTCAAGTGCACTTTCCCACGGAGATATTAGAAGCACACTAAAGTCAATTTTAAATAAGCTTGACGTTGCTTATTGCCTAGCAAGTGGCAAAAGCCAAGTTTATTCATGTGAGGACATATTAGATGTTCTTGACGAGATTAACAAAAAAGGAATCTATAAGGGAGATTTATTCCTAGTTGCCGATCCATCTATGCCAGATTTTACAGTTTTTGAAACCGACATTTCCTCAGTCCCTAGTGGCACTATTGAGCTTGATTATAGCTCAGTTGCCAGTGGAGAGATGGAGCTTGAGGCAGGCAAAAGCTACTACTATAATGGAGTTCGTATGATTGCCTCGGTTGGTACACTTGAGACAAACCTTTTGGCAAAAAACGAGGACCTAGAAACGCTTGAAGGTGCCTTTTTGGCGTACAAGGAAATCCAAGAGGCATGGCAAAAATCAATTGAAAATGAGCTTGAATGTAAGGAAGCATCTGTTGAAAAAGTAGAGGCATCATCTCAAGAATTGGAGCTTGCTTCACATAAGGAGTATAATTTAGGGCTAATTACCACACTTTCGCTATCCTTACCCAAGGAAAGCGCTGGTCTTGAAGCAATAGTCAACTTTAGGACAGGTGCGACAGCACCAACCTTTGATTCCCCTAGTGAGCTTGTTTTCTCAGGAGATGACGCCTACGAGGGTAGATTCTATCCTATTACCAATCGTCTTTATGAAATTAATATTAAAGATGTTATGGGTATACTCATAGCGCGTGTTGGTGCTACCGACTATGAGGTAATAGAATGAGATACTTTGAAAGACAAAGATGCAATTCTATAAAGGAAAATTATGTGTTGGGTGCGCCTAAAAGCGTTCAAGGCACTGATTCCTTAGAGCTTAAGATTGGCTCGGGTGCGCCTTTAAAATCACTTGAAATAGCTGGACTTACTGAGCAAAATATTGAGCCTAATAAAATAAAAAAGCATAAGGACTATTTTACTAATCCTGAAAACTACATAGATGGTGGAGTTACTGGATTATATATTATTCCTTTCCCAGATGAATGGATAGGGAAGAAGATGACCTTTTCTCTTGTTGAAAAAACAAAAATGACAGACATCACCTTTGAACTTGCTACTAGTGATAGCTTTTTTACTAATAGTGGTGAAAGATTGCTTGATTCTACTGGAGCTACAAAGGAGGTAACTTCTAATGCTTATTCATATTTTTGGATTACTGGTATTACCTATGAAAATAAGGCTGAAAAAATAATAGAATTTTGGGAAAGCTATGATGTTTTAGTAACAGCAGAGCTTGTAGATTTTCCAGCGCCTATTCGAAGCTTAAATGATAGTGGGATGACAATTTCGATAAATGAAAAAACGGTTTCTATTCCTACAAGCGTAGATATTAATGGAAAAACTATACCTCTTTTGTTTAGCAAATGGGACAAGCTAACAGTTGACCACGTTAATAACAAAGTTATCTACACCATGGGCAGTTGGCAGAGAACAATAACTGGAAAAGAAAATTGGCAAATAAATGGTTGGGCAAATACTAATGGTTACGGTACATATTATATACTTTGGACTGGCGATTATGGCTTTCAACCTGTTAATAATAGTGCTTATTCTAACCAGTTCACTAGCAAAAAATATACACACCCAGCTTTTATTAATTCGGTTTCAGCTATTCAAAACGAATATCTTATTCAAATATGCACCGACAGAGAAACACCAGTTGAAGAGTTTAAGCTATGGCTGGGGGAAAGGTATGAAAGTGGAAATCCTGTTATATTGCTGGTGAAAAGGGTAACACCAGTTAAATACGATATAACAAGCACAGAGCTTGGACAAGCCCTTTTGTCAATGCAGACACCTAGAGGCAGTGATTGCATACTAGAGGTAAAAGGCGCATTGAGCGGTGCGCCTCTGGGCTGTGTTTATTATTCTTGCGAGGAGGCAGATATGGTTAATATAACTATAAAATATGTGGACGAAAACGGCGCCGAGATAAAGGAGCCAAGGATAAACAAGACTCGCAAAGGCTCGAAATATTTAATCGTTGCGCCTCATATTGACGGCTACACAAGGGTTTCAAGCGAGGCTTATGGCGTGGCTGACACAGACACGGAAATAGTTTTAGAATACAGGAGGTAAAAATGCTACCGTATAAAAATGTGTATAGCCTTGAAAATGGGGCTTTGATAAAAAACAAAGAAAACAAAATTGAATACATAGACGAAAACGGCAAAAAAAGGGTAAAGACAAACCCCTCATACAAAGACTTTGCTAAGGTTGGTAAGTATCCGTTAAAGGAAAACGGCATCTCTCCTTCCTTGTTAGAGGGAGGCATCAGAGAAATCATAGGCTATAAGCTTGAGGATGGGTACATAGTACCAATTCACAACGAGGAAAAAATGGAGGAAACTGAAAAATGAAAAAGACAATAATTACAGTTAGCGTGGTGCTATTCTTTACCTTGCTTTTTGTGTTTATCTTCCGCTTTACAAGTGGGGCGTCGAGCGTCGCTTTAGAAAATGGAGAAGACGTAGCCATAGATGTAGTGGAAGAAGCAAAAAGTGAAAAGGAGCTAAAAAGAGAAGAAATAAAAGCGTACATAAAAGAGAAGATAATCCCTGTGGTTATTGGAGTTTTGACGTCAGTTTCTGCAATTTTAGCAACCCTTGGCGCAATAAAAAGAGCACTCGGCTCAATTGGTGAAACAAAGGAGCTTTTTAAAAAGGAATCAAAGGCGAGGGATGAAAAATTTCAAAAGGATAGCGAATATTTAACTAAAAAGTCAGAGGAAATAGAGTCAGCTCTTGCCTTAATCCCACAGCTTGAAAATGAAATAGCAATCCTTGAAAAGAATACCGATAAGCTAATTTCAGAGTGCTGTGACCTTGGTAAAATGATTTCCCTAGGCTTTAGCCAAGATGAAAGAGTTATTTCGAGTGGCAACGGACAAAAAATAGGCAGACTTTTGATGGAAATTGAATCAAAAAATAGGGAGGCAGAGAATAATGAAGAAAATAAAAATGCCAGCTCTATATAGCCTTGCTTTCCTTTTAAGCGTTTTGCCCGTGCTTATTTACTTTTTTATAAATCACGACGCATATATAAGCACCCAAAAAGAGGCGATAAAGCTTCTTTTTGGTGGCTCTCTTGCCATAGCTATTGTGGTTTTTAAAACGCTTGGCTTTTTGAAAATAAAATCAAGCATTTTAGTTTTTCTTTCTATCTTTGTTTTTTCCTACCTATTGGAAAGCGTAATAAGTGACCTTTTGGTATTTTCCTTCCTTGCACTTGTTGGCGAGCTTTTGTCAATGGTTGTAAGAATTTTTATATCAAAGGAAAAGCGAAAAATGGAAGAAACAAAAACGGAACAAACAATAGAAAAAGCAATATTAAAGTCAAACGGAAGGGTATAGTATGAAAAAGGGGACTTTTACAGAGATTTTTTATAAAAACGCAGGGTATTTAGCAGTTGTTTTAGTCTCACTTGCATATATTGCGGGTAGCTTTCTTCTAATTTCTGCAACGGGTAAAACCGTTTATGAAATAATCGCTGGTGGAATAATCAGTATGCTTGTTGGAGTTTTGATAAACGGCTCCTTTCGTTCCCTTGGTCTTCGCCGTGGGGAGGAGGATGAAAGAACCATTTCAACCTCTAATTTATACGCCCAAACCATTGATTCTATCGTGCCACACATCGATAAATTACAGGACTATTGCGATAAGGAAAACGTAAGGGCATTATCAAACATAAGAAAGAAAATTTTAGCCCGTGCAGGTATGTCATATTCTGAGTGCTTTGATGAATATGGCGTTGTTAAATCCTTTGATTATGAATTGTATTCGGAAGAGGAAATAGAGTTAGCAAGCAGACGAAAAAAGCGCAAATATTTAAAGATAAATAGAGTAAGAAAGCGCGCATACGACAAGGCGGTAAATGTAAAAATCAAGCTTTTGTCCCCTGCCATATTAACCTCTGATGATGTAAAGGAAAATGACCCATTTAACTTTGGTAAAAGCAAAAAGGAATATAGCTCACAGCAGAGCGCAGGGGATGTAATTTCACGTATAGTTATGGCGATTATTTTTGGCTATTTTGGCGTTTCCTTAGCTAGTGAAATCAACATAGCGCTTTTGATTTGGAATACAATGCAAATCGCAATGTATATAGCCTCGGGCGTTATACAAATGTACGCTACATACACATGGATAGTTAACGACCACCGTATAGGTGTGATAAAGAAAATTGATTGCTTGCAAAAATTCAAGCTTTATGCAGAAAAAATCCTTTGATATAAGGTTAAAACCAACAAATAACAGTTGCTTTATATATAAAGAATATTGACTTTTACCTTTTCAAGTGTTACAATATTCCATATAGAAATATTCTCTTGGAGGAAAAGAAAATGAACGAAAAAACATTAGCGCTTCAAAAGGCAGCAGCTGAGATTCGCCTTGGCATTGTTGAAGCGGTATATAATGCTAAATCAGGACACCCAGGTGGCGCACTTTCCAGTGCTGACATTCTTGCTTGTCTATATTTTTCAGAATTAAATGTTGACCCAAATAATGCAAAGGATGAAAACCGTGACCGTTTTGTTATGTCAAAGGGCCATTCCTGCCCAGGTCTTTACTCAGCCTTGGCACTTAAAGGATATTTTCCAAGGGAGGAATTAAAATCATTTAGACACACAGGCGCACTCTTACAGGGTCACCCTGATATGAAAGCGATTAATGGTGTTGATATGTCAGCTGGCTCACTAGGACAAGGCTTTTCTTGTGCTTGTGGTATGGCACTTGCAGGCAAGCTAAATGGTAAGGACTATCGCACATACGCTCTAGTTGGCGATGGCGAAAGCCAAGAGGGTCAGGTTTGGGAGGCTATTATGTTCGCTGCCCACTATAAGCTTGACAACCTTTGTGTGATTATTGATAATAACGGACTTCAAATTGATGGTCGCGTTTCTGATGTTATGAACGTTATGCCATATGAAAGTAAGCTAGAGGCTTTTGGCTGGAACGTAATTACAATTGACGGCCATAATATTGAACAAATCCTAGATGCGTTTGATAAGGCAAAGACCGTAAAGGGTAAGCCAACTGCAATTGTTGCAAAAACAATAAAGGGCAAGGGCGTTTCCTTTATGGAGGATCAAGCATCATGGCACGGAAAAGCACCAAATGAGGAGCAATATAATCAAGCAATGGCTGAGCTTACAGCATATAGAAATTCTTTAGGGGGTAACAACTAATGGCAGATAAGATTGCAACAAGAGAAGCCTACGGTAACGCAATTGCCGAGCTTGGCGAAATCAACAAAGACGTTGTTGTTTTGGATGCAGACCTAGCGGAAGCAACAAAGACCTGCATTTTTAAGAAGAAATTCCCTGAAAGATTTTTTGACTGTGGTATAGCAGAGAACAATATGGTTTCAGTAGCAGCAGGTCTTTCCACCTGTGGCAAGATTCCTTTTGTTAGTACATTTGCTATGTTTGCAGCAGGCAGAAGCTTTGAGCAAATTAGAAACTCAATCGGTTACCCACACTTAAACGTTAAAATTTGTGCAACTCACGCAGGTATTTCTGTTGGTGAGGATGGCGCAACCCACCAATGTAACGAGGATATTGCACTTATGCGCACAATCCCTGGTATGGTTGTTATCAACCCAAGCGACGGGGTTGAGGCTCGTGCGGCTGTAATGGCAGCGGTTGAATATCAAGGACCTGTATACATTCGCTTTGGCAGACTAGCTCTTCCTATCATTAACGATAACGAGGGCTACAAATTCGAAATCGGCAAGGCTATCAAAATGGCAGAGGGCAAGGACGTTACAATCGTTGCTAATGGTATGATGGTGGCAGAGGCACTTGAGGCTAGAAAAATGCTAGCCGAGGAGGGAATTTCTGCATCAGTTATCAATGTGCACACAGTAAAGCCACTTGATGTTGAAACAATCGTAAACGATGCAAAAATCACTGGCGCTGTTGTAGTTAGTGAGGAGCATAATATTATTGGTGGTCTATGCTCAGCAGTTGCTGAGGCAATTGGTGAAAATTACCCAGTTCCAGTTGTTCGCCACGGCGTTGAGGACGTGTTTGGCAAGAGTGGACCGGCTAAGGAGCTTATTGAATACTACGGCTTAAACGCAAATGGCATAGTAGAGAAGGCAAAGAAAGCAATCAGCTTA
>JAZNFR010000189.1:0-4122 GCA_045576055.1 Eubacteriales bacterium | reverse complement strand
TAACAATCACGCAAGTGGCGTGGCGAACAACATTATGATGGCGCTTTATAAATTAGCGCATAAGGACACCTTTGCTCACGGTTGCTTACACCACATTGAATACCCAATTACTGCTAATGTGCCAACTGGAATGGAGCTTGTAACCCAGTACAAGGAAATGATGGAGATTGGCTTTGATGGAATTAAGCTAATTGAGGGCAAGCCTACCTGCTTAAAGCCACTTGGTGGCACACTTTTGTTCCCAACGCTTGATGAGTTCTTTTGCGAGGCGGAAAAGGACGGCACACATATTGTATTCCACGTAAATGACCCTGACGAGTTTTGGGACTATGATTTAGCGCCTGATTGGGCAAAGGATACTGGTTGGTTCTATGGCAACGGTACATATCCGCATTTTAAAACCGTTGTTAAGGAAGTTGAGACAATTCTTGACAAATACCCAAAATTAAATGTTACCTTTGCGCATTTCTTTTTCTATGCGAAGTACCCAGATAAATTAGAGGCTATGTTCAAAAAATATGAGAATATGGCAGTTGATATTACCCCTGGTACTGAGATGTATTTTGCATTTGAGGACAACCACGATTTCTATGTTGACTTCTTTAAAAAGTATTCGGATAGAATTTTGGTTGGAACTGATGCTACCTTCCCTTGGGAATCCTACACACACGCTTGGTGCATTGATAGACTTTACCACTTTATTGCAACCGACAAGGTACAAATGGCTTTTGGTGACAGGAACCTAACTGGACTTAACCTACAAGGTAAGGACAAGGAAAATATTCTTTTTGCTAACTTTGAGCGCCGTGTTGGAAGCGACAAGCCAAAGGAAATTAACAAGGAAAAATTACTTCAATACTTTGAAAAATATAAATGTCTTTTCAAGGAAGGCGAGCTTGAAAAATTAGAGCCACTTATTGACAAATATTTGAGGTGAAAATGAAAATACCACTATAAAATTGCCGAGCTTGATTGGAAATAAAACAAAGCAGATAGCTTTTTGCTATCTGCTTTTTATTATATTCTAGCAACTCCAGTTTTACGTGCGACATCCATAACCGCCTCTGCCACGGCTTTGGAAACGCGTGGGTCAAGTGGTGATGGAATAACGTAATTTTCGTTTAATTCCTCGTCCTTTATAAGATTAGCAAGTGCATATGATGTTGCAATTTTCATTTCCTCGTTTATGCATGTTGCGCGACAGTCAAGTGCACCACGGAAAATACCAGGAAACGCAAGAACGTTATTGATTTGGTTTGGAAAATCACTTCTGCCCGTGCCAACAACCTTAGCACCAGCTTCCTTTGCAAGGCTTGGCATAATCTCAGGTGTTGGGTTTGCCATTGGGAAAACAACCGCATCCTTAGCCATTGATTTTATCATTTCAGTGGTGACAACATTTGGTGCGCTAACACCGATAAACACATCAGCACCAGCAATTGCATCGACAAGAGTGCCATTTTTTAAATCTAGGTTGGTTAGCTCTGCTATTTCCTTCTGCGCTGAATTTAATTTTTCATCACCCTTGCAAACAATACCGAATCTATCAACCATACAAGCGTTTTTAACGCCTAGGTTTAGTAGGTGCTTACAAATTGCGATTCCTGCCGAGCCTGCGCCATTTATAACGACCTTGACCTTGTCTATTTCCTTGCCTACAACCTTTAACGCATTAATTAGCGCAGCGCCAACAACTATTGCTGTGCCGTGTTGGTCATCATGGAAAACCGGAATATCGCAAATTTCCTTTAATCTTCTTTCAATCTCGAAGCATCTTGGTGCTGAAATATCCTCTAGATTTATTCCACCAAAGGAGCCAGACAAAAGATAAATTGTATTTACAATTTCGTCAACATCCTTACTCTTAATGCATAGAGGGAAAGCATCAACGTCGGCAAATCTTTTAAAAAGGGTACATTTCCCCTCCATAACTGGCATTCCTGCCTCGGGTCCAATATCGCCAAGCCCAAGAACGGCTGTGCCATCAGTAACTACTGCAACTAAGTTAGAGCGACGTGTTAATTCCCACGATTTATTTAAGTCTTTATTTATTTCAAGGCAGGGCTCGGCAACGCCTGGGGTATATGCCAAGGACAAATCCTCTTTTGTTTCGATTTTTGCGCGAGAAATTACCTCTATCTTGCCTTGCCATTCATAGTGCTTTTTTAGTGATTCTTCTCTTATGTTCATATCATTTCTTCCGGTTTGAAATAGTTGTCAAATTGCTCACCTGTTAGGTAGCCGAGCGAAAGTGCTGCTTCCTTTAAGGTTAGTCCTTTTTCGTATGCCTCCTTAACAACATTTGCTGCCTTTTCGTAGCCTATATGGGGAGTTAATGCTGTTACTAGCATAAGTGAATTGTTTAAATTATCCTTCATTTTTTCGCGGTTTGGCTTAATTCCACGAACGCAATTGTTGGTAAACGATGTAACTGCATCGGAAAGAAGATTAACCGACTCTAAGAAGTTATTGATAATTACTGGCATATATACGTTTAATTCAAAATTGCCTTGGGATGCGGCAATTCCAATTGTTGTGTCATTGCCCATAACCTGCACCGAGACCATTGTCATCGCCTCACATTGTGTTGGGTTAACCTTACCTGGCATTATTGATGATCCTGGCTCATTTGCTGGTATTGTAATCTCACCAAGGCCAAGACGTGGGCCTGATGAAAGCCATCTAATATCGTTTGCAATTTTAAGTAAATCAGAGGCAAGTGCCTTTAGTGCACTATGAGCAAATGTAAGCTCGCTCTTTGACGAAAGTGCGTGGAATTTATTTTTCTCTGTTCTAAAATCAACACCTGTTATCTTTGAAATTTCCTCAGCAACTAGTTCATCATATCCCTTTGGGGCATTTAAGCCTGTGCCAACAGCTGTTGCGCCTAAAGCAAGATTCTTGAGTGGCTCGAGCGCCATATCAATCATTTCATAATCACGCTCAAGTGATGCGCGCCAACCACTTATTTCTTGACTAAATGAAATTGGTGTTGCGTCCTGAAGATGGGTTCTACCACTTTTGATTATGCCCTCGTTTTCCTTTTCGAGCACCTTAAATGCATCAATTAACCCATTTATTGCTGGGAAAAGCCTTGATTTTATTGTAAGAACGGCTGAGATATGCATTGCTGTTGGAAAGGTGTCATTTGAAGACTGTGACATATTAACGTCATCATTTGGATGAAGTAGCTTTTTGCCAGTCAACTCATTCCCACGATTAGAAATGACCTCATTTACATTCATATTTGACTGAGTGCCACTTCCAGTTTGATATACAACGAGTGGAAAATGGTCATATAAATTGCCATTTAAAATTTCGGTTACTACCTTCTCTATTGCATCAAGCTTTTCTTTTGTCATTCTATCCGGCAAAAGTCTGGAATTTGCCCTTGCTGCACCAAGCTTTAAAAAAGCGAAGGCATTTATAATTTCCTTAGGCATTTTATCGTTGCCTATTTTGAAGTTTTGCAAGCTTCTCTCCGTTTGTGCGCCCCAGTACTTGTCACCAGGCACTTTTATCTCTCCCATTGAGTCCTTTTCAATACGGTAATCCATAAATACCTCCTAATTAGTCTAAACAATCCTATTAGAATATTTTAACACACATAATATATATTTTCAAGGGAAAAATTTTTATATAATATCTTCCATTTTTTATATAATAGTGTTATAATGAATAAAAAAGGGGGATAATAAATGAAAATTACATTAAATCCCGATGCCGAGGTTGTCAAAACCATAAAAGAGGGGCTTAAAAATAAGGATGGCTTTTGCCCTTGTAAGCTTGGCAAGCTTCCAGAAAACAAATGTATGTGCGAGGAATTTAAAAGCCAGATAAACGACCCAGACTTTGAGGGCTTTTGCCATTGTAGATTGTACTATAAATCCAAATGAGGTGATTTTATGATAGTTACTAAAAATAATTACGAGAATGAGGTTCTAAAAAGCGAGGGCACTGTTATCGTTGATTTCTACGCTGATTGGTGTGGTCCTTGTAAAATGATTGCCCCTATTTTAGAGGAAATCGTGCAAGAAAACAAAGGCATTAAGCTTTGCAAGGTTAATGTTGATAACGATGGCGAGCTTGCAATGGGCTTTGGTATTGCAAGCATTCCAACTA
>JAZNFR010000188.1:0-4047 GCA_045576055.1 Eubacteriales bacterium | reverse complement strand
GATACACATACAGCAGTTGCGTGGAGCGTTTATGAAAAATGGTCAAAGGAAAGTGGCAACAGCGACAAAACAGTTGTTCTTTCAACAGCATCTCCATACAAATTCTCAAATAGCGTTATGAATGCTCTTGGAAAAGAGTATGATAACGAGTTTGATGCACTAAATAAGCTTAACGCATACACAGGCGCAAAAATCCCAGGCTCACTTGTAAACATTGAAAACAAGGCAGTTTTCCACAATGTAACAGTTGAAAAGGATGATATGCTTAATTTCGTTTCTAAAATGGTAAACAAAAAGGTTTGGAATGACTAATCCAAACGAGAGAGGTTAAAATGAGAAGTAAGTATTTGCTTGTAGATAGAGAAATGCTACCTGAGTGCTATCTAAAGGTGATGGATGCAAAGGAGCTTATATTAAACGGCAAGGCAAAGGACGTTAGCGAGGCGTCTAAAATGGTAGGCATCGCGCGTAGTACATACTATAAATACAAGGACTATGTATTTTCTCCAAATACAGATACAGAGTGTAGAAAAGCGGTAATATCATTTTCACTTTATCATAAATCAGGACTTTTGTCTGAGGTGTTAAATGTTATTTCTGGAGCAGACGCAAATATCTTGACAATTACACAAAACCTGCCTGTAAATCAAAGGGCGAACGTTGTAATTTCTATGGATGTTTCTCGCGTTAAGGGCGATATATCAAATCTAATTGATCTTCTTGGCTCAATTGATGGTGTTACCTCAACAAAACTATTAGCAATAGAATAAAAAATGGGCATTTTGCCCATTTTTTTAATATTATCGCGCGCACGTTTATTTAATATTGACAATTGTAATTAAAAATGCTAAAATAATAGTGTAACTAATTTTATGGAGGAAAACAAATGAAAAACAAGCTTTTATTGATAGTATCGTTAATCCTTTGCATTTCAATGATTTTTGTTTTAGTATCATGTGGCCAAGCTGCTGAAACTAACACTGATACAGATACAAAGACAAGCACACAAAAGCCAGATAAGGATGACGATAAAGAAGAAGAGGAAGATAAAGACGAAGAATCTGAAACTGAGTCTGAAGAAACCGAATCTGAAGAAACCGAATCTGAAGAAACAGAGTCTGAAGAAACCGAATCCGATTCCGAGACCGAGGACAATTCTAACACAGAAACTGAAAATGAATCCGATGTTGAAAGCGACAAAGATTCAGAAAGCGATGTAGAAACGGAAACTGAGACCGAAACTGAAACAGAAACTGAAACCGAGACTGAGACAGAAACTGAGACAGAAACTGAAACTGAGACAGAAACCGAGACTGAAACAGAAACTGAGACAGAAACTGAAACTGAGACTGAAACAGAAACTGAAACTGAAACAGAAACTGAAACCGAAGAACCTGATGCGTCAGGTCACCAATGGACTGAGTGGGGTATCGGCTGGGACGATGAAATCTTTGCAAAGGCTGCTACCTGTACCACTACAGGATTTGTTGGAAGAGTTTGCCTTGAATGTGGCGAAGAGGAAACAAAAACAACAGATATGCTTCCTCACGAATATACCGCTTGGCAAATTCCTGAAGGTGTTACATGCACAACAGGTGGTACAATAACAAGAGGTTGCGAAAACTGCGACTTAAGTGAAGAAGAAATAATCGCACCTGGCGACCACGTTAATATTGTTTTCGAGGGTAGAATTGAGCCAACTAAAGAAAAAGATGGTCAAACAGGTATAAAAAAGTGCCTTGCTTGTGAAACAATTATCAGTGGAAATAAAGCTATTAGAATAGTTAATGTAGCATCTAATGCGACAGTAACAAGCAATGCCTCACACTGGCAGGTTGTTGGAAATAACTGGGCTCCAAATACACTTAACTACATAAATGATGGAAACAAAGAAACCGGTATGCCATCGTGTGCAAATACTGGAGGCGTTCAATGGGTAAGGCTTACCTTTGATGAAGCTATAAATTTAACTGAGCTAGTTGTTGTTTGCAACGGTAAGGGCAACATTGGAGGATTAGGAAGCGTAAGTGAGCTTACCAATTTTGGCGTAGATCTTACTGTAACATTTATAGATTCTGAAGGAAATGTTGTCTCAACAGAAACCAAAAATTCACTTGATGTGTTAGAGCTTTCATTTAAAAACACAAGTGATACACCAATAAAGGAAATCACAATTTCATATCAAACACAATATTATGCTAAAACAATTTATTTGTGGGAAATGGAAGCATATGAGATGCAGTACCTCGACCTATGCGAAGCAAACGGTCACGATTGGTCTGTAGAAACAACCGAGCCTGATTGTAAAACAGAAACAAACGGTTTTGAAAGCAAGGTTTGTAACGTATGCGGTGCGGTTGAAGAAAATGAGTTGAGCTTCGAGCATGATTGGACATCCTGGATGTTTGAAGGCGACGATTGCTCTAAAGGCGGTATAAAGACAAGAGAATGTCAAGCTTGCGGCAAGGAAGAAAGCGAAGAGGTTGTTGAGGGTAGCCACGTTGAAGAAGTAATTGTAGGCGCAAAGGAACCAACACTTACTGAGGACGGCTCAACCGGATACAAGCAATGTACGGTTTGCGGCACAATTACCGAGCCTGCAAAGATAATAAGACTCGAAAATATTGCAATTGGCGCAACTATTACTACTATACATACAAGTTTCTGGGCGTCTTCTGATGCAAATGCTGGAAAATTGATAGATGGTAATAGAGGCTCATGTATATACAGCGACCCAACAATTCCTACAATGAAAGAAACTATCACATTGGCGTCAGCAAGTGATGTAGTTAAGGTTGTATTAGTAGTAAATGGTAAGGGTTATATCGCTCAGGGAGGCGAAATTGAAGAAATAACAAACAGCGATTACACAATATCGTTTATTATTTACGACGAAAATGATGAGGTTATATTCCAATCTCAAGCATATAACACACTTGATGTAACAGAAATTGTTGTGGATGTTGAATTGCCTGAAGGTAAAACAGCAAAGAAGATGGAAGTTAGCCACTCAACCTCTTATGAGACCGAAAAACATCTATGGGAAGTTGAGATATACACACTAAAAACACTTGAAGCTTGTGATGCAAACGGACACGACTGGGAAATAACAACAGTAAATCCTAACTGCGAAACTGAAACAAACGGTTCTGAAGTGAAGATATGCAAGGTTTGTGGTGCAACTGAAACAAAAGAAATCGGCTTTGAGCATGATTGGACAGAATGGGATGCCAACGTTGAAGATTGCTCAGAAGGCGGCACTAAAACGAGAAAATGTCAAGCTTGTGGCAAGGAAGAAAGCGAAACTCTTCCAGCGGGTGAACACATAGATGTTCAGCTTGAAAACACAAAAGAAGCAACATTGGAAGAAGAAGGCTACACAGGTGACAAGGTATGTACTGTTTGTGGCGCAATAGTAGAAACAGGAACAGCAATTCCTAAGCTATATAACTATGCTCTTGATGGCGTAGGCGGTACAAATGCGACCCATGGTTCTATCATTGAATACCCTGACACACGTCCTTATTTGAATGACGGAAAGCTTGAAACTGGTATGACCTCTCACGGACAACAAGGAACAAGTGAATATACGGTAACTTGGGAAACGGCAGTTAATGTTAACAAGGTGATTGTATATTTCAATGGCGATACTGAGGGTAAAACAGTAGGTTTTATGGAGGACTCATTGAAACACACTAACTCATCGGCTGCAACAAAAATCGATGTATATGGCGTTGATGGAACTATCATTGAAACCGTATCATTCACACCAACTGATCTAACCAGTTATGAAGTTGATCTTGGAGAAACAACAGGAATCAGCAAAATAGTAGTTAGTGCAAACACAGGATGGGGAGCAAATCCATTTAATGTTTGGGAAATTATGGCAATAGGCCCGGCTTCAGCGATAGCAGAATAATAAATAAAAACGGACACTCCTGTGTCCGTTTTTTATGTCTCCTTTGTAAAGGCACCCTTTAGGGCGCACCTTGTATTGAGGTGTCGTTTTATATCAAAACGACGGATGGATTATATCGAAAAAGAGGC
>JAZNFR010000187.1:0-24811 GCA_045576055.1 Eubacteriales bacterium | reverse complement strand
AAACGAAGAGGTTGAGGAGCTTAAGGCTATGGTCAAGGCTGCTATTCCTTGCAAGGACATCTACGTAAGCTACATAGGACCAATTATCGGTGGTACAATAGGTCCTGATGCTATGGCTCTTGCCGCATTTGGTAAAGAGGTTACATATAGAGTTGGAGAAGAATAATGGAAAAGAAAATTGACGGTCAAATATACTCTCAAATGATTGCGGGCGGCGCTTCTGTGCTTGGCTCACACTCAGACGAGGTTGATGATTTAAACGTTTTCCCAATACCTGATGGCGATACAGGTACAAATATGCTTCAAACCATTGAGGGTGGCGCAAATGTTGACGATGGTGAGCCTGATTTAGGAAAAGAATCAACCCGTATAGCTGAGGCTATGCTGTTAAATGCAAGAGGTAACTCTGGTGTTATTCTTTCTCAGTTCTTTGCGGGCATTGCAAAGGGACTTGAGGGCGTGCACGAGGCAGACGTTGAAGATCTTGTAAACGCCTTTAAAAGTGGCGTAGAATCGGCTTATAAATCGGTTTTCAAGCCGACAGAGGGCACAATTCTAACGGTTATGCGCGAAGCAACACAAAAGGCAGCTGATATGGGCGCTAAAACCCCTGCAGAGTTTTTCGACTATTTTATAAAATCAGCAGAGGAATCATTGATTCACACACCTGATTTGCTCCCAGTTCTTAAAAAGGCTGGTGTCGTTGACTCTGGTGGAGCTGGCTTGATTTATATAGTTAAGGGTATGAAGCGCGCACTTGATGGCGAAAGCTTTGAAAAGAAAAAAACAGAAGCAAAGGTAGAGGAGCTTAACCTCGATGCGTTTGATGAAAATAGCGTTTTGGAATTTGGCTACTGTACAGAGCTTCTACTTCGTTTGCAAAACGCAAAAACAGATATAGAGAATTTTAATGTTTCAACTATTATTTCATATCTTGAAACAATAGGCGATTCTATTGTTGCTGTTAAAAATGGCACAATTGTAAAAATTCACGTTCACACAATGACACCAGATAAGGTTCTTTCCTTTTGTCAGGGCTTTGGTGAATTTTTGAAGATAAAAATTGAAAATATGTCCTTGCAACACAACAACACCACAATGGCAGATGATGAGGAAATTGTTACTCACGTTGACAGGGAGCTTGCGCCTCTTGGTATAGTTGCGGTTGCAAATGGAGAAGGTATTAAGGAAGCGTTCCTTGAAATGGGTGCAAACATTATTGTCGATGGTGGACAAAGCATGAACCCATCAACTGAGGACTTTATAAAGGCATTTGACGAGGCACACGCTGAAAAGATTTTGGTTTTCCCAAACAACTCTAATATCATTTTAGCGGCACAAACAGCTGCTAGCCTTTATAAAAAATCAGAGATTCGCGTTATCAATAGCAAAACGATAGGCGACGGATATGCGGCACTTTCTATGCTTGATATGGAAAGTGGCGATATTGACGAAATGGCAGACGCTTGCGAATCGGCTATGGACGGCGTTTTAACTGCTGAGATTTCTCAGTGTGTAAGAAATGCTGAGTTTGATGAAATAACAGTAGAAATAGGCGATTATATCGGCTTTATGGGCAAAAACATTTTGTCCTGTGCGAAGAATCGCTTAGATGCGACACTAAAAACAATAGACCAATTAAATCTCAAGGAGCATGAGATTTGTATAGTTATAAGAGGTGAAGATTCAACTGACGAGGAATGTGATGCAATCGAAGGATATGTATCAAAGAACTACCCTCGCGCAGAGGTATATTTCATTAATGGTGGACAACAGATATATAGCTATATAATAGTAGCGGAATAAGAGGTATAATTTGGATATTTTCTTACTAATTATGGGTGCTGTCTGTGCATATTTTGTGTGTGGCGCAAACCCAGCAATAATAATTTCTAATTTAGTTTATAAAAAGGACATAAGAACCTGTGGAAGTGGAAACGCTGGATTTACCAACTTTAAAAGAACATTTGGTCACAAATGGGCTTGGTGGGTATTGCTTTTTGACCTATTAAAGGCAGGAATAGTAATAGGCACCTTTGCAACACTCTTTAGCTTCTTTTCAGGCTGGTATAACGAGGTTCATTTCAGTGGTGAGGCGTTTAGATTCAGCGCTGCCTTGACTGGACTTTTTGCAGTAATTGGACATTCATATCCACTTTACTACAAATTCAAGGGTGGCAAGGGCTTCCTTGTATCACTTTCCCTTGTTTGGTTTATGGACTGGCGAATCGGTCTTATTGCACTTGGTGTATTCTTAGTTCTTTTGTTTACAGTAAAATATATGTCACTTTCAGCTATTGTTTCAATGCTTTTATGTCCTATACTTCTTATAGCTATTGAGGCATTTGAGGGCGCTTGGAACGCTGTTGAAATAGCAACAGTATGCCTGTATGCAGCATCCGTTCTTTTAATGGTTTGGCGTCACCACGAAAATGTGGCAAGACTCTTAACCGGTACTGAAAAGAAATTCTATCTTTTTGGAAAAAAGGGAAGAGCAACGGTTGAAACAAAGGCAGAAGCTGAAAAAACCGAAGAATAATACAAAAAGCCTACATTATGTAGGCTTTTTTGTTGCAAAAAAACAGTAAATATGATATAATATTTTTATCAAATTTATTTGGAGAAGCAAATGAGATTATTAAATAAGCTTTTAATTGCATTTTTTATACTTATTTTTTCGACTTTTATATTTTCCTTGACTGTAAGTGCATCAAGCACCTGCAGACATACAGGAGAAATAATGTACGTAAATAATAAATATAATCCCTATAAGCATAACATTGTGCGCGCTTGCTGTGGCGAGGTTTTAAGGGAGGACTGGCATAAGCCAGAGACCTTTGCAACCTGCCAAAAAAAGGCGCTTTGCTCAGAATGTAAGTCTTATTATGGTGAGACGCTAGAGCACGTTTTCAGTAATGCAAGCTGCACATACCCAAAAACCTGTTTTAACTGCGATTATACGGAAGGTGATTTGTTGCCTCATACAGGTGGACAGGCAGGATGTCAGGAGCAAGCAATTTGTGAGGTCTGTAACGTCCCATATGGCGATGTTTTAGGACACGGTGGTGGAGAGGCTACCTGCACCAAGCAAGCCACTTGTGTGCGCTGTGGTGTCCTATATGGTGCACCTCTTGCCCATACTGGAGGGGTTGCCAACTGCCAAAGTGGAGCGATATGTCAGGTGTGTGGCACTGTATATGGCGAGATTGGCGCCCACGTTGTCGATGAAAAATGGATAGTGGAAGATGAATTCCATTATCAAGCGTGTTCAATTGATGGCTGTGATGGTGTATTTAACGATGCCGATCACATTGATGGTAACAAGGACGGCAAATGCGATATATGTAGTCATAAATATAAGCTAAGCCAAGCACAGCTTATATGGATTATAGTTGGCTCAAGCGTTGGAGGAGCTTTGTTAATCGGATTAGCTACCTTTGGTGCAATAACAATAATAAAGCGTAAAAAGAAAAACAAAGAGATGGTATAATGCCATCTCTTTTTATAGCTTACTATAATCTATTTTTCTATCTTTAAAATAGTATTCGCGGTCGTGCTCGTTTATCTTACGCAAAACCTTGCAAGGGTTTCCAACTGCCACAACGCCAGACGGAATATCCTTTGTTACAACACTGCCAGCACCGATTACAGAGTTATCGCCGATTGTAACACCAGGCAAGACAATAACACCAGCACCAAGCCAGCAGTTTTTGCCGATGTGAATAGGCATGTTGAATTGATACGCCTTTTCACGTAGCTCGGGCAAAATTGGGTGTCCTGCGGTTGCCAAAACGACGTTTGGACCAATCAAGGTGTAGTCCCCTACATAAATATGCGTGTCGTCAACCATTGTAAGATTAAAATTTGCATAAACAAAATCGCCAAAGTGTACATGGTTGCCACCCCAATTAGAGTGTAGAGGAGGCTCAATATAGCATCCCTTGCCAATCTCAGCAAACATTTCCTTTAGCATTTTCTCGCGTTTGTCAAGCTCAGTTGGGCGTGTTAAATTAAAATCATATTGCTTGTCAAGACAGGCAAGCTGCTCCTTCATAATCTCCTCGCCACTGGGATAATAAATATCGCCGGAGTGTAGCTTTTCGTTTTCCTTCATCATTTGCCTCCGAAAAGTCTTTTAATACCACGCCAAAGTCTTTTGAAGAAAGAGCTGTTTCTTAGATCTGAAAGCCTTGTTAGTGGGTCTGTTTCATCCATTATTCTATTGTAAAAATTCTTCATCCAAGAAATTTCACGCTCACTGCACAGGCGCTTATTTAAGGCATCAACCTCATGCGCTAGCTTGTTCCTAATATGGCGCATATGTCTTAAGGCCTTATAATCGCTTTCCCAACCGCTGATTTTCTTCCATTCCCTTTGCTCGGTTGCCTCCATATGCTCAATATAAAGGCTGATACCACGCTTTGAGGAAAAGAACTCACGGCATAAAGCATCAAGACGCAAATATTCCTCCTGAAATCTGACGTTTATTTCAAGCATATTTCCCCGTCCTTGTATTTAAAGTAAGTATTTTTTTAATTATAACACAAAAAAGACGGTTTATCAACAAAAAAGTATAAATAAAAGGGCACGCGCCAAAATGGTGCGTGCCACATTTTATTAAGAGTTGAATAGTGAAATTATTCAGCTACTTCAGTTGCTGCTGGAGCCTTTCCATAATAGTGGTTATAGAATAGGGCAGAACCAACCTTGGTAGTTCCTCCAAGTGCTGCGATGTCAACGTAGATATCCATCATAATGAACTGATGCTCGTAGTCTATTCCACTTGTTGGAAGATTTGCAGCATTTATAATACCGCCACCCTCTTCAAATGCAGAATATTCAACAATTGTGCCGTTTGATTCAAATGTTTGGAAGTTGTTGAACAATAGACAAATGAAGATGAATTCACCATTTGCGTTTCTGAAGTGTGAAACTTGGTTATCTGAGTACTGTTGGGTGTTACCAGTGATTATTTGAGGAACGGAAGCACCCATGATTGAGTAATTCTTAAAGTAGTTTGTTTCACCATTGTTAAGGTTAGTTAATGCTTCAACATTACCCTTGAAGATAATCTTTGCAATTTCGTTATCGTTATAACCTGCCTTGTTATAGTCATCTTGTGAAAGCTCTATACCAGTAGCGCCGCAAGGACCAATTTCGAGGTTTTCAAAGGTTAGCATACTTGAACGTGCAACAATACCAGTTGAATAACAGTTGTATACATGTAGGTTAGAAACATTACCATTACCAACGATTGATGAGAACTTCAAGCCATTATGGAATGCGGAAGCAGTCAAGTTGTCAACGTCAATTGAGTAGTGGCAACTATAGGCAAGACTACCCATATTGATACCTTCACCAAACGCACCTACGAAGGCTTGGTTATCAGAAGTGCCTGGATAACCATGGTCAGCTGGATTATAGTCTATTGGCGCATTACCCTTAACCTCAATATCGTAAAGCTTGATGAAGTAATCCTGACCAATAACGTTCGGGTCGGTTGTTCCTATTCCGTCCTTGTGCCATGCCTCAACTGATAAGAATGCAGAGTAGTTGTAGAATCTATCAGATTCAGGAATAGCATATTCTTCAACATAAGCATCGTATTCTTGCTTGTTGAATACCTTAACCTTAGATGCATCAATTATAGTGTTGTTACCATTTACATATAAGCTGGAGTTTACAGCTTGAATTCTTATGTTGATGCTCTTGCCGTTGTAAGTTGTGTAAGAACGAAGTAAATGAGCGAGCTCTTGATCAGCGGGAGCGTTCTCAAGTGCGATTGATGGAACAAGTGCGTAACCATAATCATAACCAGCATAGTCCTTAACTCTATCAAGAACAACTAAATTAATAGGTGTGCCCTTATGACTAGTGTGTTCAACAACATAGCTGAATTCTTCAAAGGTTTCTACGTTATAGCCCTCGTTAATGTCAAAGGTGTAACGAACGCGAGCCTCTGTGTAGCTTCCTGAATTTGATTGTACCTCAAGATTGATCTTTCCGGTCTTCTTAAATGTGATTTTTCCGTCTGCATATACAGCAACAGAATCGCCGGAAACACCGTTTTCATCTGTGAATGTGTATAAAACGTCTTGGCAGAATGAACCAGTTCCCTTTAGTAGTACGTCGAATGGAAGTGATTCCTCAGCCTTTGTGATTGGGTCAATTAGTGAGAATGAATATTCGTGCTTTGGATTTTCAGCAAATGGACCTGTAAGCTCTACTGATGTTGGAGGAACAATTGAATCAATTGTAACTGTTTCAGCAGTGTTTTCATATCCAGCAACCCAAACCTTGATAACTGCTTGACCGTGACCTTGTGCTGAGAAGCTGAAGTTAAATCCGTCAGGAGTGATTGAAATGAATTCACCACCTGAAACTACTTCATATGCAATAGAAACATCAAGAACAGTCTCAAAGTTAGCGTTTGTTACTTCAGCAATCAAAACAGGTGATTTCATACCATATTTGTCGATTGTTAGGTTGTTTGCATTCAATGAAAGCATGTATTTAACAGCATTTATTTCTTCTTGAGTTGCGCCAACTGTGAATGTAAGCTCATTACTTGTTATTCCGCCAGCCTTAGCAACTACCTTAATTGTAGCGCCTGTTGTAGCATTTGCATTTACAACAAGGTTATTACCCTTGATTTCAGCAAATTCCTTACCCTCTGTGATTTCCCATGTTACAGTAGTTTGGGTTGCGTCAGAAGGACCTATTTCAAATAGGAGAGCAGCTGAGTTGCCTTTAACAATAGTAGATGAGGAGTTAATTGTATCAATAACGATTTCTTCAACAGGAACACCTATTGTAAATGTAAGTGAATTACTCTTAACAGCACCCATAGCATAGAATGTTACTGTTTCGCCAATAGGAGCATTCTTGTTAACTGTAATAAGACCAGTAGAAGAGATGCTTACATAATCCTTACCATCAGAAACTACCCAAGTAATTGTTTGGTTAGTAGCGTTGGTTGGATTGAATGTAGTTGTGATTTGAGCAGATGCGCCAGGATTGATATTTGTTTCGCCAAGCTCAATGGTGATAGATTCAAGAGGAGTACCTGCGATAATTTCTATAGGATCACTTGTAATTTCACCAATTTGTGCGTAGAATTTAATCTTTGTTCCAACAGGAGTGCCTTCCTTAACAGTGATGAAGTTACCACTGATGCTTGCATATTCTTCTCCACTAACAAACTTCCAAGTAATTGTTTGGTTAGTAGCAGTTGTTGGGAAAAACTCAGTGATGATTTGAGCGGAAGCGCCAGGGTTTACATTCTTATTACCATTAAGCTCAATCTTGATATCTTCAAGAGGAATACCAACAGTAATTGTGATAGGTTCACTCTTTACATCAACTACTTGAGCATAGAATGTTACCTTTGCACCAACAGGTGCATCAGCGTTAACAGCTAAGATTCCGTTTTTAAGTGTAGCATATTCGCCACCCTTTTCTATAATCCATTTAACATCTTGGTCAGAAGCGTTTTCTGGGTCAAGAGCATAGTTGATAACACAGGAGCTACCTGGGTTTACATTAGTAGCATTTAATGTGAGTGTAATAGTATTAAGTGGAATACCAACAGTAAATGTGAATGAGTCACTCTTTACCTCACCACTTTCAACGTGAACAGTTACCTTTGTGCCTGCAGGAGTGTTCTTTGCAATATGGAGAACGCCGTTTTTGAAGGTTGCATATTGTGCACCCTCGTCAACAATCCATGAAAGAGCATTCATACTTGCGTTGTTTGGTGTTACTGCCACTGTAAATTCGTATGTACCATCGCGGTCGAGTATAGCTGGTGCATCTGTAGAAAGAACAACAGATTCAATAGGAGTACCAACCTCGATAGTGAGAACATTACTTGTAATCATGCCGTCAGTAGACTTAGCAACAATCTTTACAACTGAACCGATAGGAGTTTCGGACTTGATTGTGATTAATGTTGCATCATTTGCTGTTGTAAGAGTAACAAAATCGTTACCTTCTATAATTTCCCAAGTGTATTCACCATTTGTTGTGTTAGTTGGGTTGAGCTTTGCTGCAAGCTGAGCAGTTGTGCCAGGCTCCATATTAGCGGATGAGCCAACAAGTGTAGCTATAATAGAGGAGAGAGGATATCCAACTGTGAATGATAATTCATCGCTTGAAATGTTTCCAGCTACTGCCTTGAATTTAACAACAGTACCTGTAGGAGCGTTAGCATTAACAGTTACCATGCCGTTTATAACAGAAGCATAATCGCCACCCTCGATGAATTCCCAAGTGTAATCGCCATTTGTTGCATTTGATGGTGTTAATGTAACAGAGATAGGAGCGCTTTCACCTGCAATAATGTTAGTTGCTGAGAAAGCAACCTTGAGAGCTTCAAGAGGATAACCTACAATAAATGTAAATGTCTTACTTGAAATCTTTCCACAAACAGCACGGAATTTAACAACAGCACCTGTAGGAGCGTTGTCGTTAACAGTTACTATGTTGTTTTCGATAGTAGCATACTCGCCACCCTCGATGAATTCCCAAGTGTAAACGCTTGTAGTGTTGCTTGGTGTTGTTGAAACTGAAATAGAAGCGCTATCGCCTGCTTCAATGTTAGGCTTTGTAAATGTTGCGTTGATTGATTCAATAGGATAACCTACAGTAAATGTAAATACATTACTTTCAATTTCGCCACAAACAGCCTTGAATTTAACAACAGTACCTGTAGGAGCGTTAGCATTAACAGTTACCATACCATTTACAATAGTAGCATACTCGCCACCCTCGATAAATTCCCAAGTGTAAACGCTTGTAGTGTTGCTTGGTGTTGTTGTAACTGAAATAGGAGCATTGAAGCCTGCAACGATATTTGTTGCTGCAAATGTTACATCAATGTCCTTCATTGGATAACCAACGATAAATGATAGAACGTCGCTTTCAACATCGCCACAAACAGCCTTGAATTTAACGATAGCACCAGTAGGAGCATCAGCGTTAACAGTTACTATGTTGTTTACGATAGTAGCGTAGTCGCCACCTTCAACAAATTCCCAAGTGTAGTTAGCGTTTGTAGAGTTAGAAGGAGTCAATGTAACAGAGATAGGAGCATTGCCACCTGCTAAGATGTTAGTTGGAGCAAGTGTTGCAACGATTGACTCAAGAGGATAACCTACAGTAAATGTAAGCTCATTACTTTCAAGCTCACCAATGGAAGCCTTAACCTTAATAGTAGCGCCTGTTGGAGCAGTACTTGAAACTTCTAATACATTGGAATCAAATGCAGCATATTCTGCACCTTCAGTAATGGTGTAAACAACATTGTTTTCAGCACCTTGTGGTGTGATTTCTGCTTTGATAATTTGGTTTTGACCAGCTAAAATGTTTGTAACACCATTTGCGCTAATTGTAAGGTCGGTTGCTGGAACAGAAACCTTAATTTCAAGAATATTTGAAATGGTCGCGCCTTCACGTGCTTGAACCTTGATGATGCCGTTATGAGCTGCTGTGCCCTTAATAGTAAGAACATAGCCATCAAGTGTTGCATGTTGTTCGCCTTCTACAATGTAGTATTCAACGTCTTCAAAAAGAGGTTCTTCGGTTTCGCCGTAAACGAGAACGGCTTGAAGATTAATCTTGTCTTGACGAAGAGCGCTAGTCTTGTCTGCGCGAAGGTCGAGCCCGTAGAAAATAGGGGCAGTGGATGAGTCTGTTTCGGTGTCAGAGCTACTGTTTGTTGATGTGTCTGTTGTGATGTTATTTGCACCACAAGCAATCAAGCAAAAAGTAGATAGCATCAAAACGAGTAGAAAAATTGAAATTTTTCTTAGTGTGCTTTTCATTTTTTTCTCCTTGTTTTATTAAAATGAATTTATTAATATAAGCTCGAAGGACACAAGCTCAAATTAAACATTAGGTCTATAAATCATTCTTAATTCATATGAATGAGTTGGGGTGTTTATATCGCCGACATAAGCGTAGAGAGTTATAACCTTATTAAACTCGGTAAAAGTTAAGACTCCGTCATCTGAAATAGTTGCGCTAGAGCCTGATTTTATAACAATCTTTACGTCATTTACATTTACATCCTCACGAACGCGTAGGCATTCACGAAGATTTAAGGTAGCAAGCTTAGAGATGCAACCAGTTTCAAAAACTTCAACATCAAGATTGGAGAAGTCAAGTGATATAGGTAATATACCCTTCTCTACAGTTACGACGCAAGTGTCTGTTAATCCACCACTAACGGTTGTAGCGGTGATTGTGGCAGTTCCTTCCTTAACAGCTGTCAGCTTACCATTTGCATCAACCTTAACAATTCCATCATCGCTTGATGTATAAATAACGTTTTTGTCAAGAGCAACAGGCGCATCAACGTCAGCGCTTAATTGGAAGGTTGACTTTTCAATCAATTCAACCTCTTTGTGTGAAAGCTTAACCTCGAAAGGCTTATCTGCGGTAACTCTTACATTTAGAATTGCAATCTTATTGTCTTCCTTTGTTTTTGCAGTGATTGTTGTATTTCCCCAGTGATTACCTTGTATGTATATCTTTTCAAGACCATCTTCAACAACCGTGTAAACGGAGCAAATATCAGGGTCGCTAGAGGTAAGAGTGTATGCCTTATTATTTGCCGCTTCTGGTAGGACACGAACGAAAACCTGTTTAGGCTTACCCTTTTGTTCTACCTTGAATTCAATTTCGGATGTATAAGGGTTGCCACGCTTGTCGACAAATTCAATAGACTCAACAGGGGTACGTGGACCAAGCTCTGCAGCGAAGTATCCTGCAACGGCAACTACCACAACAAGAATAATAGGCAAAAGTAAAAGTATAATCAATAAAGCTTTTTTCATATTAAATCCTTTGAATTACATTTCTATCTTGTCATACTTGAGGTTGATTCTTAATATTAGGTTGTTTAATCTATAAATTAAGAAAACAAGTGCTGCGACAATGAGTATGATGTACGGCAAAACAGAAAGTTCTAGAGATGCTGTAAGCATTAAGAAGAATCCCATAATAAAGCCTACCGCAAAGCCATAAACAAGGCTCTTTGGTGTGGTTTTACTAACAATAGAGGCTTGGTCGTTACCTTCAGTTGCAACGGTAGGGTTCTTTATATCACTATCAATGCAGTATGCAATATGACCAGCAGCTGCTAGCATTACTGCAATAGTACCAAGAATTACCTCCCAAGCAGGGAATAGGAAGAACGACGTAATAGCAGTAATTATAAGTGCTATAGAAGTGAAGGTCGCATTAAATAAAAACTTTACAAACATTTGTGAGTAAAAGCTTACAGGGATAATCTTAGAGGAATAGAAGTTTCCTCCGTCACGTGAAATAGCTGAAGCTGATGAAACGTTAGATAGCATAGCTAAAATAGCAAGTACCATAAGGTGGGCACCAGGCTTCATATTTGTACCACCCATATCTATTGCAACGCCAACTAAAAGCTTGTCGCAAGAGAATACGATGAATGGCATAAGAATTGTGAATAAGAAATATTCAAATATGTCAGAAGGAGAACGGAATACGCAGTAAAATTCTTTCAAGAAAAGGGAAGCAACAACTCCTCTTTTTTTGAAGGTGTCGTATTTGCGCTCACGCTTCTTCTTAACCGTTTTTTCAAGGTTTGACATAGCAGCCTTGAAAAAGAAATATCTTGTGAAGAATATTGTAGCTGCAGCAACAACGATGCAAGCGGCAATAAATATAGGATATACATATCCATAAGTACGCAAGTCAAGCATAGCACCAGATAATTGGTAATAGAAACCAATCTTTGGACCAAAGCTATTAATAAAATTATTGATGGTTCTTAACGAATCATACTGCTGCGCACCCATTAAGTCAATGTTGGTGAAAATAGGTGCAAGCTTACCGAGAACATACATATATGCAGTTAACAAGGAAGCAATTAAGGAGAAAACAACAACAACCGAAAGAACGGCATGCTTTTTCAAGAACTTAATTATAATCATAGCTGGTATACTAATAACTGCGCCTAAAACGATAGGTGTAATAGGCATAATTATAAGTAAAGGAATTATTGATAGATAATAACCGAAAGCGAAGGTTGGCTTTGCATATGAACCAAGCACGTAGAATAGTGGTATGGAAATCATTGCGTTGACCTTAACCTCGTTTATGTAAATTTTAAGAATCTTAGAGATGAAAAGCTGATTTGGCGTAACAGGCAAGCAGAAGAGCATTTCATTATCATTGCTCATATACAGCGTGTTAATTATGTTTCCTGTTGCAAACACAAGTGAAACAATTTGTGTTGCAAGAAGAACAATTGCCAAAAGCTCTTGGGTTACCAAAACTCGCATTCCCGTTACTTGCGATATTGCAAAGCTGAGTGCTATAATGCCTAAAACTAGCAAAGCAACTGTTTTGAGTATAGCGGGAATCATCTTTTTAGGGTTAAGGGTTTTTAAAAGGTCGCTTTGGTTATCAAGCTGAAGCTTTAAAAGCAAGAGGACGTTTCTCATTTATCCTCCTCACCAATAACGCTTACGAATATTTCTTCAAGGGATTCGCCTCGCGCCTTAAGCTCGGCAATATTGTAAACGCCTTGTAGCTTACCTTTTTTTATGATGCAGCAACGATTGCAGAGGTTTTCAACAACGTCAAGAATATGTGAGCTGAAGAAAACGGTGTTTCCCTCTCTTGCATGCTGCTTCATAACCTTTTTAAGCTGATATGAGCTTTGTGGGTCAAGACCTGTAAGTGGTTCGTCAAGAACCCAAAGCTTAGGGTTGTGCACAAGAGCACCGATAACTGAAATCTTTTGCTTCATACCATGTGAGTAGCTCTTGATAGGTTGATGGAATGCTGCGCGAAGCTTGAATATATCGAGCAAACGGTTTGTACGCATCTCAGCGTCGGCTGGATCAACCTTATATAGATTAGCAATATGGTTTACGTATTCATAACCAGTAAGACGCTCGAAAACAGCGTGGTTATCAGAAACGTATCCTATTTTTCTTTTCGCCTCAAGTGGGTTTGTTTTGATAGAAATTCCATCAACAAGAATATCACCCTGTTGGAAAGGATAAATTCCTACAAGGCTTTTGATTGTTGTACTTTTTCCTGCACCATTTGGACCTAAGAAACCGTATATTTCGCCTTCCTTTAGGGAAATTGAAAGGTCCTCAACAGCATTAACCTTAGATTCACCATAGTGCTTTGTAAGATTTTTTATCTCAAGCAAATATTTTGTTTCTGTATCTGACATAGCGGTCTCCTTTATTAATCAATATAGTCCTTAGGACGGATTGATTTTCTATGAGAAATTTTTTCGTATAATTCTATACTCGAGCGACGAAGCTCCAAATGGTCGTCCTCGAATCTGTATAAAAATCTGACAAAAAGATAGAATAAGAATGAAAGGGCAGAGAATCCAGCATAAACGGTTATAGCAATTAATGGATAAATCTCGAATCTTCCAAATTTTATTTCCCAGTCCTCTAAGAAGGAAAGGAATCTTACGAAACCACCTTCTCCAAAAAGCATCTTTCGGTCAAATATGTAGAAATAGTTAACTGTTTCGTTAGTTACATCGGAGTAGCCATTTAAAACAGTACCTACAATAAAGACGAATAGGAAAAATGCTGTAAATCCAACAAAGTAGTACTTAAAGCTTCTAAGCGTTACACGTGGGAAAATACGAAGTCCCATAACTAAAGCAGGAACAATAAGAACAAGTGAGTGCTCAAGTGTATAGTGAATAGTGTTAAGTGAGGTCCAGCCTGCTGAAACGTCGAATACAAATATCGCAATTATAGTACCAACGATATTTGCAAGGAAGCAGAAGTGGAACATCTTTTTGAATTTAAATACCATCGCAACGAGGTAGAAATAGCAAGCAATGTTACAAAGCTGGAATGGTAAGCGCTTGATTGTAATTCCAGACAAGTAGAATGAATTATAATGGAAGAACAATACAAGTGTTAAGAACATGCAAAGCATAAGACGCTCTTCGTATGTTTTGAATCGGAACATAAAGTAAAGTGCCAAAATAGCAACCACTGTAATGCCTATCCATAAGAAATGGAAGGTGCCAAACATTGGCGGTCTACGAAGTGAGTCGAAGCCAACCAAGGATTGCAACGAGTATATTGGCATGGTGATTGGAATAATGCAGATAAGACCTGCAACAAATCTAATCCACTCACGTGGGCTCTTTACATTGAAATAGTGCTTATCCTTTATTTGAACTAGGATAGGAATTGAAATTGCCAAAACAAGCTCTAAAATAAAGAATGCATATCTTAATCCGTTATTCATATGTAGATTGATGGTTCCCATACGCTCATCTTCGAAGAAATACTTCATAAAATCGTTGAAGTAGATAGCTGAAGCTACCGCGAATGGCAAGGTGAAATAGGAAGCCACATTCTTAAAGAAGCGTCCCTTGTAAAATACCGCCATAGGAAGAATAGAGTAAGCAGAGAAATAACCCCATCTTAAAATAGTTTGTAGATAGTCGTGCTCAAAAACCTGCTGCTTATTATCTCCAACACCAACTACGGCTCCGTTATACAAGAAAGCAAAGGAATCTGGCAAGAAGAATCTAACAAAACCTATTACACAAAATAGAACAGTTATAATCTTCAAAAAAACGTCAAATTTCGACTCGCGCTTTCTAAAAACAAAGAAAGCAAGAAGACATAAAAGTGCCACAGCAGAAAAAATGATTAACTGATACATAAATCCAATCTCACTTTGATTTTTTTGTTATCACACTAATTAGAGTGTGCAATTTTAATAGCATTGCTACTTTATATTGCTCAAAAGTGTCGACAAAGCCAAGCACTATAGCAATTTTGCGATTTCATTTTAACATATTTTCTATATCAAGTCAATGGTTTTAAATGTTAATTTTGTAAGAAATAATATAATAAGGAAGAATATAGTCGAAAATAAAAAGACGATTTTTGTCGAAAGAAAAATGGCAAAACCCCCATGGCAAAAGGGCTCAACGGCACAAAAAAATCGAAATTTGTTAAGAATAAATTTTAAGTTTCGTAACAAAAAATTAACAATTAACGAGGGATTTTAAATATTTTCAAGAAAAATCAAAAAAATATTGACAGACGAAAAAAAATGTGATATTATACTTAAGCACGAGACATTTTGCAAAGAGAACCGTGTATTTAAATACGCAGGAATATCGAAGCGGTCATAACGAGGCGGTCTTGAAAACCGTTTGCCTAACGGCACGGGGGTTCGAATCCCTCTTCCTGCGCCACAAAGGACACCAAAAATGGTGTCTTTTTTTTGTGGCGCAGGAAAAGCTCTCGACCACCTCTTCAAAGCTTTGCTTTGAATGGGGTTCGGACACGAGGCAAAAGCCGTTGTCAGCTCGCTAGCATAAGGCTTGCCGAAGTGCATTTTTATAAGAAAATGCATCCCTCGTTTGTGTTCTTTTGCATTTTTACAAAGGACACCAGAAATGGTGTCCTTTTTTTGTGGCGCAGGAAGGGCTCTCGACCACCTCTTCAAAGCTTTGCTTTGAATGGGGTTCGGACACGAGGCAAAAGCCGTTGTCAGCTCGCTAGCATAAGGCTTGCCGAAGTGCATTTTTATAAGAAAATGTATCCCTCGTTTGTGTTCTTTTGCATTTTCACAAAGGACACCAAAAATGGTGTCCTTTTTTTGTGGCGCAGGAAGAGCTCTCGACCACCTCTTCAAAGCATTGCTTCGAATGGGGTTCGGACACGAGGCTAAGGTGATTCTGCTCGCAAGGGTAATTAATCTCTCTTGACTAGTGACCAATGTTATAGTAAAATATTTATTAAAGGAAGAAAACGTTACACATCTTGGCTTATAAGATGAGGGTTCGTTGCGAGAAAATACGAGGAAAAAACTTTGACAAGAAATGAATTTGAAAGCCTAGTGCTTGAAGCATATGGAACAAAAGCTGATTATCCATTTGATGAGGATTTTGAAACAGGTATTTTTAGGCATCAATCGAGCAAAAAATGGTTTGCTATCGCCATGAAAATACCAAGAAATAAGATCGGCTTTTTGGATGACAAAATAATAGATGTGGTCAATTTTAAATGTGCACCTGAAATTATTGAGTCTCTAGCAGGTATTGAGTCGGGTATCTTTCGAGCATACCATATGAATAAAATCCATTGGCTAACAGTAGCTCTTGATATGTGCGATAGTGACACTGTTGCTTGGCTGCTTGAAATTAGCTATAATTTAACTAAGCCTAAAGAAAAAAGAAAAAATAAAAGGACACAATAGTGTCCTTTTTTGTTTATTTAAACCATTCAATATGCTCAAGAGTTTTCTTTACAAGCGTATCAATTGTTGATTTGTCGTGGCCAAGGATTTGGGTTTGTAAAACTCCGTTAAATGGCTTTATCCATTTCTCGTCGATATTGTCAATGCCATAAATCATTCCAACAATTGAGCCAACAGTTGCACCATTGCAGTCGGTATCAAAGCCTGTTTCAACAGCCATACAAATTGATTTTCCAAAATCGCCCTCACCATAGAGAAGTGAAGAAATAACAATAAGTGCGTTTGAAATAGTATGGCACCAGTCGTGGGAATTCTCGTTGTTGTATTTTGCGTGGATAGAGGCAAAGGCTTCTTCCTTAGTAGCACCATTGAGATACCCATTAATTATTTCCATAGCCTCCTCGTAAAGACGAGAGGTTTGAGGGATTTCGGCAAGTCCGGCATAAATTACATTTAAAATATTTTCGCTTGTTTTTGCATATGCAAGCATAGCGGAAATTAACATTTCACCATAAATGCCATTTTTGATATGAGAAATAGAGGCGTCGCGCCAAGCAAAATCAGCAGCTTGCTCAGAATCCTTTGCAACATATCCATAGTAGTCGCCACGAATTTGCGCGCCAATCCACTCCCTGTATGGGTTTTTATAATATGCAGTATATGGTGGCACATAGCTTTTTAAAAAGTTCATATATGCAACTCTTTCAGCTGTGCAATATGCATTCTTTGGTTGACAATCCATCCAGGTCTCAAGCACATTTTTAGGTGTGAATGTTGAGCCACGACGGTCAATCATAAGCTGTGCCATAACTGTGTAGTTTGTGTCGTCATCTGCCTCTGCAAATTTAACCTTATCTGCATAGCAGTTGGAGCATAAATGCCAAGGCTGAATACCGATTTTCGCAAGCTCATCTCTATTTACATCAGTGCTTAAAATGTATCTATGCATTGGGTAGTTGTTTGATGATTTTAAAAGTGCTGTCAGGGTTTTTGTCCAAAGCCCCTCAACAGGCTTCCCAAGAAAGCATCCTGCAATTCTTCCGTACCAAGCACCCTCAATCTTCTTTTCAAGAGAAACAGAAGGGGAATCAGCTGTTTTTAGGTTAAGATTACGAAGCGCTCTTATTCCTTCAAGGTCGGATGGCTCATTATATTTATAGCCCTCTCTTATAGGTAGCTCGTTTACAAGCTTTGCAATTGCATCTGCAACCTCTTCCTTAAATTCGTCATCTGGAAGCTTGTGGGTGTTAAAAATAAGCTCCTTATATGGCTCAATGTCGAGTCCTTCCTCATAGCTTTGATTGTATTCAACAGGAAGCTCCGCTGCATAGTGCTCCCAGCAGTGGAATTGCTCGGGATTCTTGATTATTTTCATAATATACCTCAAATTTTGAAAAATTTTATTGATTTTATAGCTGAGCCGTCGGTGAAATCCTTAACCTCGGCAAGTGCGATAAATTCGTCGTTTTCGTAAACACGCAAAAACGTGCCACAAGGAAAGCTAGTTCCAATTTTCTTTTGATATATTTCACAACCACTTTTGAAAAGTCTTGTGTAAAATTCACTAAATGAAATAGCCTCTGCGTCTTTAAAAAGCTCCTCGGGTGGCAATAAAAGCTTGGCTCTTTCTTCAAAGCTCATTTTTTCTAGCTCGTCTATGGTATGTGCGTTTTCAAGCTTGAAATCACCAGACTCAATACGCATAAGCTCGCTCATCGTAGCACCGCATCCAAGGTGTGCACCGATATCGGCACAAAGTGTACGAATATATGTACCCTTGGAGCAGGAAACGGTCAATTTGTATACACCTTCACTTTCGCTTATAACCTCAGGCTCAATAGAGAATATTGTTATTTTTCTTGCTTGTCTTTCAACCTCTATGCCTTGACGTGCGAGGTCAACAAGCTTTTTGCCCTCAATCTTTAAGGCGCTATACATAGGTGGCACCTGCATTATCTCACCGGTGAATTTCTTGCAAGCCTCAAAAAAAGCTTTTTTGTCGGGGAGAGTGTCTGTTTTTGTAAGAATATTGCCTGTAATATCTTCAGTATCAGTTGTTATACCAAGCATAATTTCGGCAACATATTTCTTGTTTTCAGAAAGTAGATATTCGGCTGCCTTTGCGCTTCTACCCACAAGAACAGGCAAAACGCCAGTGGCGAGAGGGTCAAGCGTACCTGTGTGGCCAACCTTTTTCGTGCCATAAAGCCGTCTTATCTTGAAAACTATATCGTGCGAGGTAACACCCTTGTGCTTGTTGACAAGAATTACCCCTGATAATTCCTTATCCATTTTTTAAACCCTTTTTATATTCCTCGATTGCTTCACCAAATTTGGAAGCAACAATTTCTACAGCTTCATCTGGTGTGCTTGCAACTACTGTTGCACCAGCAGCGCGGACGTGTCCGCCACCGCCAAACTCAACACAAACCCTTGAAACATCAATATCTGCGTTTGCGCGTGAGGACAAGGCGTATTTTGTTTCGTCCTTTTGTTGCTTTAAGGAAATTGCAACTAAAACACCCTCGACAGAGCGCACTGAATTTACAATATCGCCAATATCGGCATCGGATATACCGTTTTCCTCTTTCATTTTGTTTGTAAACATAATGATGGAAAGAGAGCCATCACAAAAGAGCTGCATTTTTTCGTATGTAAGCTTTTGCGCCTTGATTTCCTCAAGTGATTTTGAATCAAAAATAATGCGGTTGATTTCTGCGTGGTCGATTCCTCTAGCAATAACTAACGATGCAAGAGACATAGTTTCAGGTGTTACATTAGAATATCTAAATCCACCTGTGTCAGCGCTCATTCCAGCGTAAAGACAATTATAAAACTGTAATGGTAGCTCGTCTAAAACGCCAAGCTCCTCGGCAAGAAGATAAACATTTTCAGCGCATGATGCCTTGAAATTTTCATAATATTCAGAAAAACGAGTGCACATTTTGTGGTGGTCTATAGTTATATCAACATTTTCGGCAAGGTATGATAGTCCACCAAGCTGCATAGGTGATGCCACATCAATAGCGATATATCTTTCGTATCCATTTTCCTTATATTCAAGCGAAGCGCCGCCTGTTATAAAATCGAATTTTTTGGGCGCGTTATCACAACAAGCAACATCAACATAAGAGCCGAGAAAATTTAATATTTCCTTAAGAGCAAAAGCGCTGCCAAGCGTGTCCGGGTCGGGATTCTTATGGCAAAGAATAAGAGTTTTTTTAACCTCTTTTAGTTTACTTGCCAGCTCGTTTAATGAAATTTCCTTAATCATTTTCTTCCTCGTCGTCAGGCTTGATATCAAGCGTTTTTAAAATTGATGAAATGTTTGCACCATACTCGGCTGAGGAGTCATGCTCAAAAAACAGCTCAGGTGTGATTCTTAAATTTATACGTCTGGCAAGCTCGGAACGGAAAAAACCACTTGCATTCTTTAAAGCCTTGCCAACCTCCTTTGGGTCAGAGCCCAAAACGGAGTAGTATATTTTTGCGAACTTTAAATCCCCAGAAACATTAGCGCCAGTTATTGAAACCAAAGCACCAGCAATTCTAGGGTCCTTAACGTCGCGTAAAATCATTGCCATCTCCTCTTTTACTGCGTCATTTATTCTATTTCTTCTGTATTTAGCCATAAATCTCACCTCATATGTCGTAAAAACATTACTTCTCATAATATTATACCATATCTTAATGATAAATTCAAATACTTTACTTGAAAAAGCGACAAAAAAATGATAGAATATTCATATATGAATTTTTGGAGGAAATAAAATGACGTTTGGAGAAATTGTACTACTTATCGTAGGTATTTTAATTTTACTATCTGCGCTTGTCATTTGTACACTTGCTGTCTACATAATAATTGCACTTAAAAAGCAAAAAGCACCAAGTGCAGATATTGCGCCAATAAAGGACGTGGTCGACCTAAAAATCGGTCAAATAGAGGGCGCGAATAAGGTTTTTGTGAACGAAATTAATTCAAAAATCGAAAAGCTAGAAAAGCAAATGACCACCTTGAATGAGCAAAATGCCAAAAACTATATAGATATGATGGAAAAGCTAAACGCTGCCATAAATCAAATGTCAAAGGCTACACGTGAGGAAAATGAAAAGGCAATTGAAAACTTAAACAAGAAGTTTGATGAGTTTTCAAAGAATATGTCTGAAAAATACGAGCTAATAGATAAGACCGTTAGAGAGAAGCTGTCAGAGCTTCGCCGTGAGAATAGCGAAAAGCTAGAAAGCATTCAAAAGACCGTTGGTGAAAAGCTCGACGGTGTTCAAAAAGCAGTTGACGAAAAGCTCCAAAAGACTATCGATGAGCGCCTCAAGGAGTCCTTTGAAAACGTTGTTTCCCAAATCGGCAACGTAAACAAGGCAATAGGCGAAATCAAGGGAATTGCAACCGATGTTGGCTCGCTTAAAAACGTACTTACTAACGTTAAAACCAAGGGTATTGTTGGCGAGGTTATTCTTGGCAATATTATCGGTGAAATTTTAACAAAGGAGCAGTATGAGGAAAATGTTGCAACAAAGACAGGCTCACGCGATCCTGTTGAATTTGCAATTAAAATGCCATCAAGCGATGACGAATATATTTATTTGCCAATTGACTCAAAATTCCCACTCGAATCTTACTATAAAATCAAGGATGCAATCGACGAGGGCGACAAGGTGGCACTTGAGCTTGCACGCAAGGAGCTAAGGGCGAAAGTTCTTACCTTTGCAAAGGATATCTCGGGCAAATATATAGACCCACCAAACACAACTGATTTTGCAATTATGTTCTTGCCAACTGAGGGACTTTATATTGAGGCTATTGAGCTTGGACTTTTTGAAGAATGTCAAAGAAAGTATAACGTAAATATGGCAGGTCCTACAACCTTGTCGGCGCTTCTTAATGCATTAAAGCAAGGCTTTAAGTCACTTGCAATTCAGAAAAAGAGCGCAGACGTTTTCAAGCTTTTAGAGGCGGTTAAAACGGAATTCGAAACATTTGCCGACGCATTGACAAAGACCAAAAAACATATTGAGCAGGCGGATGCAGACCTTGCAAATCTAATTGGTACAAGGACAAATGTAATGACAAGAAAGCTAAAAACTGTTGACACAATCTCAGGTGACGAGGCAAAGGAAATACTTGGAATTGAATAACAAAGAAAAAGAGCCACTCGGCTCTTTTCTCGTTATTATAACATTATACTTGAAATTTTAAATCCTTTGTGATATCATTATTTTATATAACTACATAATATCTTACTGTGAAAGGAGATATTTTTATGACAACAAATGAAAAAGCAGCTGTTGATATGGTGGCGCAATATGAAAAATCAAGCGTTACAACCTTTTCATCCTCACTAAAGCTGCCAGATAAAAAGGAAATAATTTCAATTTTGAATGATATACAGGGGCTATTTTTCCCTGCTTATTTTGCTGATTGCTCACACTGCGCTCAAAGCTTTGCCGAGGAGAGAATAAGCTCCATTAGCTTCAAAATCAAAAAGCAAATAGAGCTTGCACTTATGGCAAAGGATAAAAAGGACGCAGGAAAAAGAGCAAAGGAAATATCAAACGATTTTATCGCAAATTTACCAAAGGTACACGATATGCTCTTGAAGGATGTTGAGGCAACCTTTGAGGGGGACCCAGCAGCTGAAAGCAAGGAGGCAATTGTATTTTCTTACCCTGGACTTTATGCAATTTTTGTATACAGGGTGGCTAATTTGCTCTATAAGAGTGGTGTGCCATTTGTACCAAGAATTATGACTGAGCATGCACATTCAATGACGGGTATTGATATAAACCCAGGTGCAACAATTGGCGAATATTTCTTTATTGACCACGGTACAGGCATAGTTATAGGTGAAACAACAGAGATTGGTAACCACGTTAAGATTTACCAAGGAGTTACCTTAGGTGCGCTTTCTCCAAGAAAGGGACAAAGCTTATCAGGAGTTAAAAGACACCCAACAGTGTGCGACAATGTTACTATTTATTCGGGCGCATCAATCCTCGGTGGCGAAACAGTTATTGGTGAGGGTGCAGTTATCGGTGGTAACTCATTTATCACAGAAAGCATTTCAAAGGGCGCAAAGGTTTACGTTAAAAAGCCTGAGCACATAATCAAAAATTAAAGGACAAAAAATGAACGCAAAAATAAAAATTAAGACCTCGCAAACCGAATACAAGGGCAAATCAATTTTTGAGCACGCAGCTGATGAGCTTATGATTCAAGAAACCTTTGATCCATGGGATGCAGACGACATTATAGAAACCTCACTTTATGGCGCAGTTTCTATTAATGGTAACACATATTCATTAAAGTATGAGGAAGCAGCCGAGGGGTTAGACGGCACTTATACTGAATTAAAATTCGATATAAATAGCCCAAAAGAGGTTAGCCTCGTTCGCACAGGTGCGCTTGAATCATTTATGTATTTTGAAGAGGGCAAAAGACACGTTTGTGTTTATAACACAGGCATTATGCCATTTGAAATTTGCATATATGCAAAATCAGTTGACAATAGACTTTTAACAGATGGTTATATCGAAATAGTATATTTAATCGAAATCAAGGGCGCGTGTGCTCAAAAAACAGTACTTAAAATGGAAGTGGAAAGAGTATGACAGAGGCAGAATTCAAGGCGGAGCTTAAGAATCTTCGCTACGGATATTTGTTTTTTGGTGGAGAGGACTATCTAAAATATGTCTATTCAAAAGAAGTGGCTAAGCAAATTTTAGACGGTACCTTTGACGAATTTAACCATATAATTTTGTATGCAGAGGATTTTTCCCCTGCATCTCTTTCACAAGCGATTTCTGCGTTTCCTATGATGGCAGAAAAAAAGCTTGTTGAGGTGCGTGGCGTTGATTTTACATCTCTTAAAAAGGATGTATGGGATGCGCTTGACGATGTTCTTTCAACACTAGAGGAAAACGACCACACTGTCTTAATTATTCGAGCAGATAATGGTAGCTTTAATGCTGGTAGGCTTCCAGATTACCCATCGGAGCAGTACAAAATACTTGCCAAATATTTAAAGCCTGTTGAGTTTGAATTTCCAACTCCAGCTAGACTTAAATCTTGGGTTATAAGACATTTTTTCGACAATGGTGTTAAAGCTGATGGCACAATTTCTGACAAGCTAGTTACCGTTTGTGGACACGATATGTGGATTTTATCAAACGAGATTGATAAGCTATCAAGCTACGTTAAAATGAATGGTGGTGACACCATTCAAGAAAGCGATATTGATAATGTATCAGCAAAAACAATAGAATACGAGGACTTTCAGCTAACAAACGCACTTCTAGAAAAGAACAAGGGACTTGTTTTTGAAACCTTGTATCGCCAAAAATCCTCACACGAGCCACCATTTGTAATTCTTTCATCAATAGTTCGTCTTTTTTCGGAGCTTGCGCTTGTGGAAACGCTTTATAAGGCAGGAAACAATAAAAAGCAGATTTCACAATCGCTAAAAATGCATGAATTTAAGGTCGGAAAATACCTAAAGTTTGTAATGGGCGAAAGCTCAAAGAAGCTAATTCGTGCTCTTGAGCTTTGTAACGAGGCTGATATAAAATCGAAATCACAATCCAATCTAACCTCGTATATTGCAGTTGAGAGGTTAATTAGCGCCCTTTGTGCGCTGTTTTGTAGGTGAATATGAAGCTGAAAATAAAGTACCCAATAATCGTTGAGGGCAAATACGATAAAATAAAGCTAGATTCCTTGGTTGATGGAAAGGTAATCACAACAGGTGGCTTTAGTATATTTAACGATGAGGAAAAAATTGGACTAATAAGGCGCTTGGCTGATAAGTCAAAGATTATAGTTTTAACAGATTCGGACGGGGCAGGACACTTGATTCGCTCACATATAAAGACAGCACTTTCACCCGACCAAATAATAAATCTATATACCCCTTATGTTTTCGGCAAGGAAAAAAGGAAAAAAGAGCCGTCAAAGGAAGGGGCACTTGGTGTAGAGGGAATAGATTCAAAAAAACTTATCGAGCTTTTAGAACCCTTTTCCGTCGATGCTCCTGTGAAAGAAAAGGAAGAAATCACAAAGGCTGATTTTTATAGATATGGGCTTAGTGGTAGGGAAAACAGTAAAGAGGCAAGAGATGCGCTTCTAAAAAGGCTGGACCTTCCCCAAAACATGAGCGCAAACGCAATGCTTCAAGCAATCAATATCCTTTACACCAAAGAAGAATTTGAAGGCTATTTGAAATAAGGAACTTATTATGGAGATGTTTAAGTATCGAAATCTAGCACTTGCTTGTGCGGCATTTTTAATAAGCTTGGGTGTTTCCTTTTATGTATCAAATCTTATACGAGTGGTGGTTTTTGTAATCGCCCTTGTTCTTGCCCTTTCTTTAATAATTTCATATTTAATTTCTAAGAAAAAGAGTATACTTGACCTAATAATCAAGTATACTTTTCTTTTGCTTTTTATTGCTTTTGCAATGATTTTTTCACTATTTGTGTTCTCCAAAAACGAAAAAGCGATTGATATTGCAGATGGAAAAGAGCACGAAATTGTTGGAGAAGTAGT
>JAZNFR010000186.1:0-2552 GCA_045576055.1 Eubacteriales bacterium | reverse complement strand
TTGTCGTTTTGCCTCTTTTGTGAGCGCCTTTTTGCATCATTGATATGCTTTGAAAAAGTAGAAGAATTAAAGGATATCGCAACATTGGCGCGCATTATTTCAGAAGAAATTGAATATTCTGAGGAAAATACAGAAGCACTTATGTATTAAAAAAAGCCACTAACAAGTGGCTTTTTTATTATTTTTCGCGTGAAATGAATAGTGTTACTAATGTGTATAGTGAAATTGCAATTAAAATGCAACCAAACACAACAGCGGCAAATGCATCCCAACCTGGAATATACTTAAGGCAGAAGGCAAGTGCGGTAACTAAAATACCAACTAAAAGTGTGATAACAAATTCCGCAATTGAATTATATCTAAAGAACTTAGACAAAAACGCCTCTACAATAATAGCAATTCCAATAGCAATCATTATGTAAAGAACATAGTCAATCAAAATGTATGCAAGTGATTTAACAATAAACATAATTCCAAAGGAAAGTGTGCAAATGCCAAATACAGCATCAGAGTTAAAAAGTGATCTTTGCTTAATAAGCGCGTTAAGGATATAAAGTGCACCAGCTAAGCATAAAGCAGCTCCAATAAGCCAGCTAAGTCCACTGCCAAGCGATTTAGAGCAGCAGAATAAAATGCCTATTACAAGAGTAATGCCAGAGATTATAACTGTGCGAGTTTGATCCTTCTTTAATTTTTTTGGTAACATACTCCACCTCAAAAAATATTTTTTATAAATTATAACATATAAATATTAGATTTTCAATATTATAAAACAAAAAGACGCCCGTTTGAGCGTCTTTTTTGTTGTTTTTATAGTGAATCAACGTAGTCACAAGCAGCAAGAGCCGCAACAGCGCCATCTGCGCATGCAGTTGCAACCTGACGAATACGCTTTGAACGGCAGTCACCAGCAGCAAAAATGCCTTTTTTGTCAGTCAAGCAGTTTTCACCTGCATCAACATATCCCCATGAGTTTAAGCTGATAAGATCAGCAACTATCTCGTTTTGAGGGATAAGACCGATAGCAACAAACATACCGTCAATAAGAATAGTACGTCTTTCTTCGCCCTTCTTTATAACTATTCCGTCAAGAGTGCCATCACCCATCAAGGATTCAACAGTTGTGCCGAGAATCACCTCAACATTTTTTTTGCCAGCTAAAAGGTCTTGAAGCTTTTGTTCACCTGTCAAATAGTCAAGGTTTTGAACAACATAAACCTTCTTACAAAGGTCGGAAAGCATAAGTGCCTCTTGAAGCGCTGAGTTACCACCACCAATAACGGCAACGGTTTTGCCTGTATAAAATGCACCATCACAAACAGCGCAGAAGGAAATACCCTCGCCAACGAAGTCCTCTTCGCCATCAAGACCAAGTCTACGGTGCTTAGCGCCAGTTGCAACAATAACGCTTTTACCCTCAAAATCGCCAGAATCAGTTTTTACAATTTTAGTTTCACCATCAATAACCTCTAAAACCTCAGCACATTCAACATCAGCGCCCTGTTCCATAACCTGTTCAATCATCTTTTCAGCAAATTCGTTTCCAGAAAGAGCAACAAAGCCAGGGATATTTTCAACCTTAGGTGAATAAGTGATTTGTCCACCAAAGGTAGCCTTTTCGATTACTAAAACAGTTTTATTAGCACGTCTTGCATATAAAGCAGCGGTAAGACCAGCAGGGCCACCACCAATAACAATAATATCGTATAACATTTTATTCTCCTTTTAAAGATAGGGTGTTGATGCCAACACCCTATATATCTTTAATTATGCGCCGATGTATTTCTTAATGTCAGAAACACCAGCATACTTTGAAACCTTGCCACCCTTGATAACAACGAGTGTTGGAGCAGTCTTAATGCCGATTTCTTCAACTAATTCCTTGTTTTCGTTAGCGAGGAGCTTGTTGTATGAAACGCCAGCCTTGTCAAGGAGTGAGCAAGCAATCTTGCAGTTAGGACAAGTAGCAGTTGTGAAGAGGTAAACGCCATCGTTAGCGCTTGACTTGCATTCACAAGCCTCAGCCTTTGGAGCTGCCTTTTCAGTCTTGTTTAATTTAGAGTTTTCAATGTTGTAAACAAGTCTATCCTTGTACTCTTGTGCCTTACCATCGTTCCAGTTTTGAACAGGAGGGTAGTAACCAGTAATACGGCTATAAACCTCTGTTCTTGACTTACATTCTGGGCAAGAATAGTGCTCGCCAGCGATGTAACCGTGGTTCTTACATACAGAGTATGTTGGGGACATTGTGTAGTATGGGAGCTTGTAGTTTTCTGCAATCTTGCGAACAAGGTTTGCGGCAGCCTTCCAATCGGGAAGCTTTTCGCCGAGGAATGCGTGGAAAACAGTACCTGAAGTATAAAGAGTCTGAAGCTCATCCTGAATATCAAGAGCAGAGAAGATATCGTCTGTATAACCAACGGGCAAGTGGCTGCTGTTGGTGTAATAAGGAACATCGGATGCTTCGGATGCGGTAATGATTTCGGGGAACTGCTCAACGTCATGCTTTGCAAGACGGTAAGAGGTAGATTCAGCAGGAGTAGCTTCAAGGT
>JAZNFR010000185.1:0-4540 GCA_045576055.1 Eubacteriales bacterium | reverse complement strand
TGAGTAAAGAATACGCCTCTGCCATATTTTCTCTCGCCCTAGAGAAGAATTTAATCAATGAGATTAAAGAGGATATTAATGCAATACGCAAGGTTATCAAGGAAAATCCTGAATATTTATATATTCTTTCATCCCCTGCTCTTACCTTGTCAAATAGGCTCTCTCTCATTGACGAGGCATTTGGCGATAAAAACGAATATGTTGTTTCATTTTTAAAGCTACTTTGTGAAAATAGAAATATTGCTACACTCAATGAATGTATTGATGAGTTTTTCTTGCTTATAACTGAGCTTGAAAATAGAACCGTAGCAAAAATTTATTATGCTTTTGAATTGACAAATTCGCAAAAGGAAAAGCTTCTTTTAAAGCTAAAAAGCATAACGAAAAAGGAAATCGACCCTATCTATATTGAGGATACGGGTTTAATTGGCGGAATTAAAATTGAGCTTGACGGCAAGGTGCTTGACGGCTCACTTTCCAGCCGTTTAAATAACATTAAGGGAGTGATTGGTAAATGAGTACACCCCAAGAAATTAGTAACGTTATTAAGTTACAAATAGAAAACTATAAGGAACGTGCAAAAATGCTTGAAACTGGCAAGGTTATCCTTGTTGGTGATGGCATTGCGCGTGTTTATGGTCTTGAAAACTGTATGGCAAACGAGCTACTTGAATTTGATGATGGCAGCTTTGGAATGGCACAAAATCTTGAAAAGGAAACTGTGTCGGTTGCAGTTTTGTCAAACAAAAACAATATAAAAGAGGGCTCTATAGTTAAAAGGACTGGCAAGGTTTTGTCTGTCCCTGTTGGTGAAAAGTTCCTTGGTAGAGTTGTAAATGCACTTGGTGAGCCTATTGATGGTAAGGGCCCAATTGAAAATAGTGGATTCCGTCCAATCGAGTCTGAGGCGCCTGGAATTATTGAAAGAAAGAGCGTTTGTGTACCTCTCCAAACAGGAATTAAAGCTATTGACAGTATGATTCCTATTGGTCGTGGTCAACGTGAGCTTATCATTGGTGACCGTCAAACTGGTAAAACCGAAATTGCTATTGACACAATAATCAACCAAAAAAATACAGGCGTTATATGTATTTACGTTGCTATTGGTCAAAAGAGCACATCCGTTGCTCAGCTTGCATCCGAGCTTTATGCAAATGGTGCTATGGACTATACAATTATAGTTTCCGCAACAGCTGCTGAAAGTGCTCCTCTTCAATATATTGCACCATATAGTGGTTGCGCTATGGCTGAATATTTCCGTGAGCAAGGCAAGGATGTATTAATTATATATGATGATTTAAGTAAGCACGCAGTAGCATATAGAGCACTTTCCTTGCTTATTCGTCGCCCACCAGGACGTGAGGCTTATCCAGGTGATGTATTCTACCTACACTCAAGACTACTTGAACGTGCAGCTTGTGTTGATGAAGCATATGGCGGTGGCTCAATCACAGCACTTCCAATCATTGAAACACAGGCAGGTGACGTTTCTGCTTATATCCCAACAAACGTAATTTCAATTACTGATGGACAAATATTCCTCGAAACCGAGCTTTTCCATGCCGGCATTATGCCCGCTATTAACCCGGGCATTTCCGTTAGCCGTGTTGGTGGATCTGCCCAGCTTAAGGGTATGAAAAAGGTTGCAGGCGAGCTTAAGCTTCTCTATTCACAATACAGAGAGCTTCAATCATTTGCGCAATTTGGCAGTGACCTTGATGCTGATACAAAGAGACGCTTGGCTCTTGGTGAAAGAATCGTTGAAGTATTAAAGCAAGGCAGAAACGAGCCAATACGCGTTGGATGCCAGGTTGCTATTGTTTATGCCGTTATCAACGGATATTTAGATAAAATTGAGGTTAAAAACGTACGCGAATACGAGAAAAATCTCTTTGCTAAACTAGAAAACTCATACACTGGATGGCTAAAACGCATCGAAGATGGATATTTTGACGAGTCAGATATTGACGAACTTAAATCCATTTTGCAAGAAATGAAGGTGTAATTTATGCCTAACACGAAAGCACTGCGTGTGCGCATAAAAAGTGTTAAATCTACCGAGCAGTTAACAAAGGCGATGGGACTTGTTGCTTCGTCTAAGATTAGACGTGCAAATGAGGCTATGTATAAAGCGAGAGACTATATGTCTTCTCTTAAAAAATCGATGGCTGTTTTGACGTCTCAAAAGGAATCACAAAGAAGCCCTTTCATGCAAAAACGCGACACGTCTCGCACAAAAATTATAATTATTGCTGGTGATAGAGGCTTAGCTGGTGGATATAATGCTAACATTTTTAGGCTTGCTAAGGAATACCAAGATGCTGAATTTATTCCCATTGGCAAGCGTGCTTGTGAAAGATATGCCTACCCTATCAATTCCTCGGAAAGATTTACCTTTGATAATGCAATGGAGTTATCAAACAAGCTCTGCGAGGAATTTAAGAATGGCGAGTTTGACAAGCTCGGTATTATTTATACAGAATACCGTTCAATTATGACCCAAGAAGCAAAAATCGAGTGGCTCTTGCCACTTGAAAAGACCGACGTTGAGGGGATTAGTGGCGTGGTTTATGAGCCCGACCATTTAACGATTCTTAATCTTTCTGTTCGCGAGTATATTGCTGGTTCAATTACCTCTTATGCACGTGAGAGCTTTGCTTGTGAGGTTTCCGCACGTCGTATGGCGATGGATTCTGCAGGTAAAAACGCAAAGCAAATGATTATCGACTTAAGTCTACAATATAACAGAGCAAGACAAGGCGCTATCACCCAAGAAATTACTGAAATCGTTGCGGGTGCTGGCGAATAAATGCCCAGCGTGGCATAAAAATTTATCTCTATGAGGTGAATATGGATAAAAAGAATATAGGTAAGGTTATACAGGTTATGGGACCTGTAGTTGACGTTCTCTTCAACGAGGGCGAGCTTCCTACAATATATAATGCTTTGACAATTAACATTGGTCAAAGAGTTTTAACCGTTGAGGTTGCACAGCACATCGGCGACAATACTGCAAGATGCATCGCTATGTCCTCAACCGACGGTTTACAACGTGGCGTCGACGTTGTTGATACTGGTGCGCCAATCTCAGTTCCTGTTGGAAAACAGACACTGGGTCGTATATTTAACGTTTTAGGTGATGCTGTTGACAATCAACCAACACCAAATACTGAAGAACGCTGGAACATACATCGCTCAGCTCCTAAATACGAGGATTTGGCTACTAGTGCTGAAATTTTCGAAACTGGTATTAAGGTTATTGACTTGATTTGCCCTTATTCTAAGGGTGGTAAAATCGGTCTATTTGGTGGTGCGGGTGTTGGTAAAACAGTTCTTATCATGGAGCTTATAAACAACATTGCTAAGGAGCACGGTGGTATTTCCGTATTCTCTGGTGTTGGCGAGCGTACACGTGAGGGTAACGACCTTTACAACGAAATGAAGCAATCTGGCGTTATCAATAATACTGCGCTTGTTTATGGACAAATGAACGAGCCACCAGGAGCGAGAATGAGAGTTGCTCTTTCCGGTCTTACTATGGCTGAATATTTCCGAGATAATGAAGGACAAGACGTACTTTTGTTTATCGACAACATTTTCCGTTTCACACAAGCTGGCTCTGAGGTTTCAGCGCTTCTTGGTCGTATGCCATCAGCCGTTGGATACCAGCCTACCTTGGCTACTGAAATGGGCGCTTTGCAAGAAAGAATTACATCAACAAAGCAAGGCTCAATCACATCAATTCAAGCTGTTTATGTACCAGCTGACGACTTGACTGACCCAGCGCCATCAACTACATTTGCTCACCTTGACGCAACCACTGTTTTGGCAAGAAATATAGCTTCGCAGGGTATTTACCCAGCTGTTGATCCGCTTGAATCAACAAGCCGTATTCTCTCTCCATCCATTGTTGGCGAGGAGCATTATTACGTTGCTAAAGAGGTACAAAGAATACTTCAAAGATACAACGAGCTTATGGATATTATCGCAATTATGGGTATGGATGAGCTTTCTGATGACGATAAATTGCTTGTTTCCCGTGCAAGAAAAATCCAACGTTTCCTATCACAGCCGTTTGACGTTTCAGAAAAGTTTACTGGTATCCAAGGTAAGTACGTTCCAATTTCTGAAACAATCCGTGGATTTAAGGAAATTATTGAAGGCTTACACGATGATTTGCCAGAGAGTGCTTTCCTTTTTGTCGGCACTATTGATGAAGCCGTTGAAAAGGCAAAGAGGGTATAGATATGAAAACCTTTCATTTGACGGTATCCTCGCCTGATGGAAATATTTTCGAGGGCGAAATATACAAGCTCGATGTACGTGGAATTTTAGGTGATCTTGCTATTATGGCTGGACATGTTCCATTTGTAACCTCTATAAAAAGTGCACCATGTAAGGTTTGGCTTGATGAAGACACACCAAAAGAAGCAACCCTTGATGGTGGACTTTTAACAGTTGACAAAAAAGGGGCTACATTACTTGCGGGAACTTTTAAGTTTAAAGATTAAATTGGGAGGACAAAATCAAGTCGGAGGCC
>JAZNFR010000184.1:0-9317 GCA_045576055.1 Eubacteriales bacterium | reverse complement strand
TATCTGTTCCTTCTGAAAAGACCTCTTGCTCATTCGTTTTTGAGGCAAGAATCGAATCATCATGTGATGTTAACGGTCAATTAATTGAAAAGTGTACAATTTGTAGCAATAAGAGAATTACTCAACTAGACTTAGCTCCCCACAACCATAATTGGTATACAATTGATGGAAACAAGGGCTATGAATATAGCCAATGTAGTGTTTGTGGTTTGTTTGAATGTAACGAGGTTGACTATTCTATTTACGAGGATCTTCTAAGTCAAGTTTCAAAGCATTATACAACATATTATGCGCCTGACACAGTTGCACTCCTTACTCCAATTTGGGAAAACAAAGATTTAAACCTCACACAAGAGGCTGTTGACTATAATGTTGAGCTTTTAAAAGACATTTTAGCAAATGTAAAATATAACGTTACTGACATTCCAGTTGTTTTCATTGAAAAAACAGATGGCGAATTAAATCGTGACACCTACACAGGTGCAAAATTATACGTTGCATACATTGACGAAAATGGCGAACGTCAAACTGAAGCCGTTGATATGGATGGCAAAATCAGAACAAGAGGTAACTCTACAAACAACGCAAACAAATACCCTTACAACATCAAGTTCAGCAACAAGGTTGACCTTTTTGGAATGGGTGCTGGTAAAAAGTATTGCCTACTTGCTAATCTATATGACCAAACCCTTATCAGAAACGCAGTAGTAATAGATTTCGCCAAGTCAATTGGACTTGAGTATACTCCTGAATACACTATGGTAGAGGTTTACTATAACGGTGAATACGATGGCGTATACATGCTTACTACACCTCTCGATATCGATGAAAACAGAATAGAAATCGACGAAGAAAACGACACACTTCTTGAGGTTGAAAACAAGGGTGGATTATTCCGTATCGAATTCAACAAGCAAAATGCTGACATGAATATGTATATGAAATTGTTAGTTGACCAACCTGAAGAGCTCACAGCAGAAGGCTATTCTACTTTGATTTCTACCTTCTATCAAATCAACATTGCTATCTTCTCAGAAGACTTCGAGCTGCTTAAACAATGGGTCGATGTCGAATCTGTCGCTAAGTACTATTTAGTTCATGAGTACCTAAAAGAGGTTGATATTTGTTATGACTCAACAAGATTCTTTATAAAGAACAAGAAGCTATACGGCGGTCCTGTTTGGGACTACGACTTCGGTCTTGGTAACGTAGCCTCTGGCGGTGGTAACAATGGTTCACATACTGCATACAATAATGGCTCTCAAGAATATGTAGAAAAAAATGGTGGCGCTGAATTAGGCGTTATTGAAGGCGACTACGCAAACGGCCTTACAAACTGGGGAAGTACCACTGGATACTGGGCTCGTTGTGGTTGGGAAAACGGTAATGCAAATGGATTCTTCGATGAATTATACAGATATTCAGATGAATTTATTGATCTTGTTTCTCAATATGTTTCTGATTATGGTATTCAAATGCAGCTTCTTTATGAAAACTATTATTCAGAAGAAGAAGGAATAACATATGTAAATGTTATCGATTCTATGCACAAGGATCAAGACTTTACCGCTGCTAGAATCAGAAACTGGAAGGTTTATAGAATCACACAACAATATTCAAGTACTACAAAAATGGAAATCAGCTATGAAAAGGCAATCGCTTACTTAAGAGAATGGCTCCAGCGCCGTCACGAGTGGATTGTTAGCGCATATGTTGATGTAGATGCAAGACCATAAAATTAAGCCTCGCGTTTTTCGCGAGGCTTTTTTATTAATATTAAAAAGGTAGAGCTAAGTGCTCTACCTTTTCTAATTATTCAGCAATTGAATTGTGCTCTTCTGCAACTTTTTCAATCTTTTTTACGCCGATTTTGTTATACTCAGCCAAGCCTGTTCCTGCAGGAATTAGCTTACCAATAATAACGTTTTCCTTAAGACCGAGCAAGTGGTCAACCTTACCACGGATAGCAGCCTCAGTGAGGGCCTTTGTTGTCTCTTGGAATGATGCAGCTGACAAGAATGATTCTGTAGAAGAAGCAGCCTTTGTGATACCAAGAAGAATTGGTGAATATGTTGCAAGACGAAGTGAAATTTCTCCAGCATCGATTCTTGCTTGAATTTTTTCGTTCTCTTCAAGAAGCTCAGAAACGTCAACGGTAACACCCTCAATGAGCTCTGTATCTCCTGGGTTGTCAACCTTAACCTTTCTTGTCATTTGACGTGTAATAACCTCAATGTGCTTATCGTCAACATCAACGTTTTGTGAACGGTAAACCTTTTGTACCTCACGTACAATATAGTCATAAACCGCTTCAATACCGTTAATTTTGAGAATATCAAGAGGAGCCATAGAGCCTTCTGTAAGAGCTTGACCCTTTACTACCTTATCGCCATCATGAACAATCATTGTTGTCTTAAATGGAACGTCATAAGCGTATTCTGCGCCTGTTTCTTCATCAGTAACGTGAATTCTATTGATCTTGCCTTCAAGAGTGATTTTAACCTCTCCTGAAACCTCAGAAGCAATTGCTGGGCTCTTTGGACGTCTAGCCTCGAAGAGTTCTTCAACTCTTGGGACCACTTGAGTAATGTTAGCACCAGCGACACCACCAGTATGGAAGGTTCTCATTGTAAGCTGTGTACCAGGCTCACCGATAGACTGAGCAGCTATAACACCAACAGCCTCACCGATATTAACTGGCTTGGAGCTTGCAAGGTCCATACCATAGCAGTGTGCACACACGCCACCCTTCGCCTTACAACGAAGAACAGAACGAACCTTAACCTCTGTAATTCCAGCAGCGATAATCTTCTTAACGTCTGGGGAAAGAATCATTTCGTTTTCTTTTACGATAACCTCGCCTGTTGCTGGGTTAACGATATCCTCAACAGTATATCTACCAAGAATTCTATCTTGTAGCTTTTCAACTGTTTGTCCATCGTTGTCCTTAATATCACTCATAATCATATAGTCACGAGTTCCACAGTCCTCAGAACGAACGATAACCTCGTGAGATACGTCAACAAGTCTTCTTGTTAGGTATCCTGAGTCAGCTGTCTTAAGCGCTGTATCGGAAAGTGACTTACGTGAGCTCTTCGCTGCCATAAAGTATTCAAGTATTGAAATACCTTCACGGAAGTTAGATTTAACAGGGATTTCCATTGTTTTACCAGTTGCTGAGAACATAAGTCCACGCATACCAGCAAGCTGACGCATTTGCTTTTCACTACCACGGGCACCAGACTCTGCCATCATCTTAATTGGGTTGTAACGGTTAAATGAACCAAGCATTTCCTTAGTTACAGCATTTGTTGCCTTATCCCAAATAGAAATTACGCAGTTATATCTTTCCTCATCAGAAAGCTCACCCTCATTGTAGTATGAGAATATTTCATCAACCTCAGCATCTGCCTTTCTAAGAATTTCAGCCTTAGATTCAGGAATAATCATATCAGCAACTGAAATTGAAAGTGATGCTCTTGTTGAGTACTTATAACCCATTTCCTTAATGTGGTCAAGAACCTCTGCAGCCTTTGTAAAGCCGTGAATCTTAATTGTACGGTCAACGATTTCAGAAAGCTTCTTACTTTCTGCAACAAAGTCAACCTCAAGTCCAAATGGATCTACGTCTCTATCAACGTATCCAAGGTCTTGTGGAATATATTCATTGAAAATAAGTCTACCAAGTGTTGCATCAATAATCTTAGATTTCTTTTCGCCATTGATAACCTTTTCAACTCTAATCTTGATAGGTGCATGAAGCTCAAGTTGCTTGGTTTCGTATGCCATCATAGCTTCATCAAAGTTACGGAATACGCTACCTTCACCCTTTTCACCTGCTTTATCAAGTGTCAAATAATATGAACCAAGAACCATATCCTGTGAAGGTACTGCAATAGCCTTACCGTCAACAGGCTTTAGTAGGTTGTTTGCAGAAAGCATAAGGAATCTCGCCTCTGCTTGTGCTTCACTAGAAAGTGGAACGTGTACTGGCATTTGGTCGCCGTCGAAGTCGGCGTTAAACGCCTTACATACGAGTGGGTGAAGTCTAATTGCTCTACCCTCAACAAGTACAGGCTCGAACGCTTGAATTGAAAGACGGTGAAGTGTTGGAGCACGGTTAAGAAGAACTGGATGCTCTTTAATTACATTTTCGAGTGCATCCCATACATCGTCAACAACTTGCTCAACGTTTCTCTTAGCTTCCTTAATATTTGCAGCTTTACCTGTTTCAACAAGGCGCTTCATAACAAATGGCTTGAAAAGCTCAAGTGCCATTTCGCGTGGCAAGCCACATTGATAAATCTTAAGGTTAGGACCGACAACAATAACTGAACGTCCTGAATAGTCAACACGCTTACCAAGAAGGTTTTGTCTGAAACGACCTTGCTTACCTCTTAACATCTCAGAAAGAGACTTAAGATCACGTCCGCCAGGACCAGTTACAGGCTTACCTCTCTTACCATTGTCGATAAGTGAGTCAACAGCCTCTTGAAGCATTCTCTTTTCATTCTTGATAATAAGCTCAGGAGAATGAAGCTCGATTTGCTTTTTAAGACGGTTGTTTCTATTAATAACTCTTCTATAAAGGTCGTTTAAGTCAGACGCTGCATATCTACCACCATCAAGTGGAACCATAGGTCTAATGTCTGGTGGAATTACAGGAAGAACATCGAGAATCATCCATTCAGGTCTGTTTCCAGACTTTCTGAATGCTTCAACGATTTCGAGTCTCTTAATTATACGAACCTTCTTTTGTCCAGAGGATTTGAGAAGCTCAGCCTTCAATTCCTTGGAAAGTGCTTCTATGTCAATTTCCATAAGAAGCTTTTTAATCGCTTCTGCGCCCATTTCGGCTACAAAACGATCGCCATATTTTTCATAATATGCGTTATATTCACTCTCTTTTAAGAGTTGGTACTTCATAAGTGGTGTTTCACCTGGATCAATAACGATTCTTTGAACGAAATAAAGAACGTTTTCAAGAGCCTTTGGTGAAATATCAAGCACTAGACCCATTCTTGATGGAATAGCCTTGAAATACCATATATGAGATACAGGACATGCAAGTGAGATATGACCCATTCTTTCACGACGAACCTTTTTCGTTGTTACTTCGACACCACATCTTTCGCATCTATGTCCCTTATGACGTGAACGCTTATATCTTCCGCAAGAGCATTCCCAGTCCTTTGTAGGGCCAAAAATCTTTTCGCAGAAAAGTCCATCTTTTTCAGGTTTTTGTGTACGATAGTTGATAGTTTCAGGCTTTGTTACCTCACCTGATGACCAACTAAGGATTTTCTCTGGAGAAGCTAGACCAATTTTTATAGAATCAAATGTATGTTCCATTAGCATTTTCCTTCTTAAATTATTTTAAATTAGTATCATTTATCGAATCATTAGTCAAAATCGTCGAATTTTGGTTCATCGTCGAAATCGATGTCTTCTTGATCATCGTTTTCGTATTCCTCGTCCTCGTATTCCTCATCGTCTGCCTCTACCGTTTCTTCAGCAACTGTTACGATGTTCATAGGCTCAAGTTCCTCATCACCAATGTTTGAAAGCTCTATTTCATTACCTTCTTTATCAAGAACGGTAATATCAAGAGCAAGAGCTTGAAGCTCCTTAACAAGCACCTTGAATGATTCTGGAATACCTGGGGTAGGAATGTTTTGACCCTTTACTATTGCTTCAAATGCTTTAGTTCTACCGATCAAGTCGTCGCTCTTAACAGTCAAGATTTCTTGTAGAGTGTAAGCAGCGCCGTATGCTTCAAGCGCCCAAACTTCCATCTCACCGAAACGCTGACCACCAAATTGTGCCTTACCACCTAGAGGTTGTTGTGTTACTAGGGAGTATGGGCCATTGGAACGAGCGTGAATCTTGTCGTCTACCAAGTGGTGAAGCTTTAAGTAATACATGATACCAACGGTTACAGGGTTGTCAAATGGCTCACCTGTACGTCCGTCATAAAGGATTGTTTTACCATCGCAAATCTTAAGCTTGCCTTCTTCTTGGAGCTTTTTGATTGCTTCTGGATTGTTTCTTGTTTCTTTGTCAAGCTTTTGGATATCTTTCTTTCCATCCTCACGAACAACCTCTTCGAAAAGATCCTTTCCGTCGGTGTTTTCGTTTGGAAGAACATCTCTCCAAAGTCCTGCCATCTTTAGACATTCGAAAATGTCCTTCTCTTTTGCACCATCAAATACAGGTGTCATTATCTTCCAGCCAAGCTTTTTAGCTGCAATACCAAGATGCACCTCAAGAACCTGACCGATATTCATACGTGAAGGAACGCCTAGCGGGTTAAGAACGATATCAAGTGGTGTACCGTCTGCCAAGAAAGGCATATCCTCAGGTGGTAAAATTCTTGATACAACACCCTTGTTACCATGACGACCAGCCATCTTGTCACCAACAGAGATTTTTCTCTTTTGAGCAACGTAAACCTTAACTACCTTGTGTACGCCTGGTGCAAGCTCGTCACCGTTTTCACGTGAGAACACCTTAACGTCAACAACGATACCATTTTGACCGTTTTTAACACGTAGAGATGTATCTCTTACGTCTCTTGACTTTTCGCCGAAAATAGCGCGCAATAGACGCTCTTCAGCTGTGAGCTCTGTTTCACCCTTCGGTGTAACCTTACCTACTAGAATACTATGAGGCTTAACCTCTGTACCAATTCTTACGATACCATTTTCGTCGAGGTTTTTAAGAGCTTCTTCACCTACGTTTGGAATTTCTCTTGTGATTTCCTCTGGACCAAGCTTAGTATCTCTAGCTTCGTGTGTATGCTCTTCAATATGAATTGATGTATATACGTCATCACGAACGAGCTTTTCATTAAGCAATACAGCGTCCTCGTAGTTGTAACCTTCCCAAGTCATAAAGCCGATAAGAGCATTCTTACCAAGTGAAATTTCACCATTTGAAGTTGCAGGACCATCAGCAATAACTTGACCCTTTTCAACTCTTTCGCCTACTACAACGATAGGATTTTGGTTTACACAGGTGCTTTGGTTAGATCTCTTAAACTTAATAAGATCATATCTATCCTTTAAGCCACTGTCTTGTTTAATTATAATGTGATTTGCATCAACTCTTTCAACAACGCCAGCCTCTTTTGCAAGAACAACGACGCCAGAGTCAACAGCAGCCTTATATTCCATACCAGTACCAACGATTGGTGAATCTGATGTAAGAAGTGGAACTGCTTGCTTCTGCATGTTTGAACCCATAAGTGCACGGGTATTGTCATCGTTTTCAATAAATGGAATCATAGCTGTTGCAACGGATACAACCATCTTTGGTGAAATATCCATATATGTTGCACGCTTAGAATCTGTTTCAAGAATTTCTTGTCTTTCACGAGCAATAATTCTTGACTTAACAAAGCGTCTATTTTCATCAAGTTCCTCGTAAGCTTGTGCAATTACGTGTCCGTCCTCTTCATCAGCTGTTAGGTAAACAACCTCATCAGTAACTACACCGTCAACGATCTTACGATATGGTGCTTTGATAAAGCCATATTTGTCAATCTTTGCATATGTTGAGAGGTAAGAAATAAGACCGATGTTTGGTCCTTCAGGTGTCTCAACAGGACACATTCTACCATAGTGTGTATAGTGAACGTCACGCACCTCGAATGCTGCTCTATCTCTTGAAAGACCGCCAGGACCGAGTGCAGAAATACGACGCTTATGTGTTAACTCTGCAAGAGGGTTATTTTGGTCCATAAATTGTGAAAGTGGTGAAGAACCAAAGAATTCTCTAATTGCAGTAGCAACTGGTCTAATATTTACAAGTGTTTTTGGAGAAAGCTCCTCAACATCTTGTGTGTTCATTCTATCTCTAATAACCTTTTCCATACGTGACATACCGATGCGGAATTGGTTTTGTAAAAGCTCTCCAACACAACGGAGACGACGGTTACCAAGGTGGTCTATATCATCCTTCTTGCCGATGTTATAGTCGAGACCTACAAGGTAAGAGATTGAAGAAAGAATATCTTCTCTTGTAATATGCTTTGGACAAAGCTCTTCTGTTGAGTTCTTAATCTTTTCACGAATTGCTTCGATATCTCCGCCGCATTCATTGATAATAGCATTGAGGTTTTCAAAATGAAGCTTCTCGCTAACGCCAAAGTCCTCAAGACCATCTCTCCAGTTTTCACCAAGTAGATACTTAGGGTCAACTGTACCATTACCAAATACTTTAAGCTCAACAGGCTCACCAGAATCTCTTTCGGTTACAGTTACATAAACCTCGTTTACGCAGTTAGCATCGATAAGCTCAATATCTTCCTCGGTAATTACCTTACCAACCTCGCAAATAATCTCACCTGTCAAAGCGCTAACAACAGGGCGTGAAAGAGTCAAGCCAAGGATACGCTTAGAAATAGCAAGCTTCTCGTTGAATTTATATCTACCAACAGGATATAGGTCATATCTCTTTCCATCAAAGAAGAGATTGTGGATAAGTTGTTGTGCAGACTCTACAATTGCAGGCTCACCTGGACGATGTCTCTTATAGATTTCCTTAAGAGCTTCCTCTTGAATAGTTGTGCCAAACTCCATAGCAAGCTTTTCACATTCGTCCTTTTCAAGAGTAGGCGTTATAAACTTAGAACCAAACATTTCCTTAAGCTCTTCTGCTGTTTCAACACCGAGAGCACGAATAAGGATTGTAATTGGCATCTTTCTATTCTTATCAATGTGTACGTAGAAAGCATTAGAAGAGTCAGTCTCATACTCAAGCCATGCGCCACGATAAGGAATGATTTGTGCTGTGTAGTTATGAGTACCAGTCTTGTCAACAGAATAATCATAATACATACCAGGTGAACGAACGATTTGAGAAACAACAACACGTTCTGCACCGTTAATAACGAATGTTCCATTCTCTGTCATAAGTGGGAAATCACCCATAAACACTTCGTGTTCCTTAACTTCACCTGTTGTCTTGTTAGAAAGACGAACATTTACACGCAAAGGCGCAGCAAAGTTTACGTCTCGAATCTTACATTCCTCAACAGGATACTTTGGATTGTTCACATCGAGTGTGTAAGAAACGAACTCGATTGAAAGCTCTTCCGAATGGTTTACAATTGGGGAAACGTCTTTTAGAACCTCTTGGATTCCCTTTTCTAAAAACCACTTAAAAGATTCCTTTTGTACGTCAATGAGGTTCGGCATATCACAAAGTTCGTTAATCTTAGCGAAGTTTTTTCTTGTGTTTTTGCCAAGCTTTTGTTCTTTGACCATATCTTTTTTACTCCAACTTCCCTTTTATATATAATATAAAAGAATTAT
>JAZNFR010000183.1:0-3407 GCA_045576055.1 Eubacteriales bacterium | reverse complement strand
GGGATTGAACCTGACTATGAAGTAAAATTTTCTGTTAAGGACTTTTATGCCCAAAAAGATACGCAACTGGATGAAGCATGCAAAATAATGCAAAAGTTGGTTTCTCTTTAATTTTCTTTTTTCTGTTTTGTACGAGTTGTTTTTGGCTTTTCGTTTTCGCTGATAACTGGTGTTGTATCAGGGCGCAAAAGGATTATGGAATTGAGGTTAAGCTGAATAAAATCTTGTTTTTCTATTTTACGTGAAGCAACGCCTCTGTATTTAACTTCACAATCTTTAATTGCCACAAATCGTTTTGTGCCGTTTAAAATATCAGATAAAACACGATTTTTTTTGCCGGTTTTGGGCATAAAAACATAACCGCGAATTTCGTAATCTTGTGTTACGACAAAAACACGCTCTGACCATACTCCTGATATAAAATCTGTTTTTCCGTTTTTAAATGTTTCCATCTTTTTTCCCCTATGCCGGTTGTATCATGCTAAATAGTGGTAAATATAGAGCTAAAGCAAAGAACAATACAATGCCGCCTAAAACGATAAGCATAATAGGTTCGATAGCTTTTGTCATACTTTCCACAAATTTTTCCAGTTCTCTGTCAATAAATTTAACCGCTTGAGCCAGCATCATGCCAAGCTTACCGGATTGTTCTCCGGTTTGAATCATAAATAATAACATTTTGGGCATAATACCGGTACTTCTTAAAGCGGCTGATATATGCAAACCTTGTTGTACTTTAAATTTTGCAGCGTTCATGGCCTCTTTTATAAGTACGTTTTTCAATGTCATTCCTGCAAGCGTTAGTGAGTTTACAATAGGGACACCCGCATCGTATGCAACTTGTAAAACTGCCAGGTAGTTTGCAAAATCGCCATATTTCAATAAATTTCCTATGAGCGGGATACGCAAGCAAAATTTATCTATAGCGTTTCTTGTTGGTGGATATTTAAATAAATAATAAACTACAAAACCAAGAGCTATGGCCATTAAAATTACGGCATACCAATAGTCTTTAAGGAAATGTCCGGCGTCAATACACAATTGTGTAACTGCAGGCATTTCTTTTCCTTGTTGTTCAAAAACTTCAGCAAATTTTGGAAAAACAAAGGTTAACATAACAATAATAACAATAATAGCAAGTATAACAACGAATGCAGGATACATTAATGCCCCGATAACTTTTGAGCGAATAGATTCTTGCTTTTTGAGAAGTTCTATAATCCTGCCCATTGTTTCTTCCATTTCACCGGAATCTTCACCGGCTTTAGATAAACCAACAAAAATCGGGTCAAAAATATCACTATATCTTTTTATTGTATCTGCAAAAGTTGCACCTGCCAAAATGTGTCTTCGTATTTCTCTTGCAAGGTTTCTGACACGAGCAGCGTTTGCTTCTTGTTCTATGAAAAGTAAACTTTCAACAACAGGTACACCAGCGCCTGCAAGTGTTTGATATGTTGTTGCAAAATCTATTTTTTCCTTAAGTGATAATGGACGTAATTTTATGATTGGCAAAGCACTTTCTTTTTCTTCAATGCTGCTTGCATCTTCATACACTTTAATTGGTAAAAGGTTCAACTGTTTAATTAAAGCTCTGGCGGTTCTTACATCAGGTGCTTCGATTTTTCCTTTTACTTGTTCACTGTTATCTTTTAAAGCTATGTACGTGTAAATTGTCATGATGCCCTCGTTTATTCGTTAACCATACCGAGAACACGAACAAATTCACTAATTGTTGTGTCGCCACGTAAAATATGATTCATGCAGCTTTGTTGGAGCGTTTTCATTCCTGCACCAATCGCAACTTCCTCTATTTCAATATCGTGTGCTCCCTGTGCGATAAGACGTTTAATTTCTTTGGTAATCGGAAGAATTTCATAAACACCCATACGTCCATGATATCCTTCAAAATTGCATTCGGGACAGCCTTTTGGTTTATAGATAGTTGTTTTCATAAAGGCTTCATAATCTTCAGGATTTAGTATAACTTTTTCCGTCTCTTCTAATGTTGGGTTGTAAGCTTCTTTGCAGTGAGGGCAAAGACGTCTGACAAGTCTTTGAGCGATAACACCTGTTAATGTTGAAGAAACTAAATAATCTTTGGCTCCCATTTCAATCAAACGGGTTACAGTTGTTGCTGCGGAGTTTGTGTGGACGGTACTTAATACTAAGTGACCTGTTAATGCCGCAGAAATTGCTGTTTCAAGCGTTTCAAGGTCACGAATTTCGCCGACAAGGATAATGTCAGGGTCTTGACGAAGGATTGCTCTCATGCAACTTGCAAAAGTAATTCCGGCTTTGACATTAACTTGGGATTGATTGATTCCGTCAATTTTAATTTCCACTGGGTCTTCAATCGTGGTGATGTTAACACTCGGATCATTTATACTTTTTAGTACAGAATATAATGTTGTTGTTTTACCGGAACCGGTTGGACCTGAAGCTAAAATAATACCGTTTGGTGAGCTTGTCATTTTTTTGATAATATCAAGTTCTTCTTCTGTTGCGCCTTGTAGTTTTATTATTTTGTCACTTGCACTGAGTGTTTGAGCGGGTGCAAGGACACGAATAACCATTTTTTCACGAGTTCCGACAGGTAAGGTGTTTATACGGAAGTCGTAAGAAATATTATTATATTTAATAAAGAATGTACCGTCTTGAGGTCTTCGGTATTCTGCAATGTCCATTTTAGAAAGGACTTTAAACCTTGTTATAACTGCAGACTCGACTTTTGCGGGCAGAGTTAGTACTTGTCTTAAAATACCATCAATTCTGTATCTGACAACATAGCTGTCAAGCCGAGGCTCAATGTGAATATCGCTGGCCTTGTTGTCAATAGCATTGGTAATAATTTTGTTAACGAACTTTGCTACGTTTCCTGTTTTGTCCTGAAGTTCTCGTTCTACCTGCGAAGAAAGGTCTTCTTCAATATCGTATTCAAGAACTTCTTGTTCTATGTTTTTAATAATTTCAGAAGTTTCTTTGTAGCTGTCACCGTAGTTTTTTTCTATAAAGGTTTTAAATTCATAGTGAGTAAGGAGTCTTGCTACCGGTTTAAGTCCTCCTGTTATATATACAATTTCATTTAAAACTTTTTTGTCATTTGGGTGGACCATACCGACATATATTGTTTTTCCGTCTGAAGAAAGAGGAATTACTTTATTTGTTTTGATAAAGTCGACGGGAAGCAGTTTTAAATTTTGCGGCTGGAGTTGTAATTCGTTAGAATCAACAGTTTCACTACCTTGTTGTTCGTGCAGATATTCTTTAAGAATTTCTACCGTAATAAATCCTTTTTCAACAAGCGCAGAACCTAACGGTACGTTGTTTGAGCGGCTATAAACCAATGCCTCTAATATTTGCTGGTCATTAACATGTCCTGCTTCTTTTAATAAATCTCCAATACG
>JAZNFR010000182.1:0-8029 GCA_045576055.1 Eubacteriales bacterium | reverse complement strand
AAGCATTAATTATAACACATGCAGCTGTTATTGAAATAATGAAAGCAAAGGAAACTGCTAAAGAGGAAACACCTGAAGAGGTTCCAGTAGCTTAACTAAACAAAACCAAAAGAAACCACTCAAGAGGTGGTTTCTTTTTTTGCAATTGTTGGGAATCAATCTGCCTCACGCAAGCCTCCCCTGACAAGGGGAGGAAATAAAGGAGGGGTAGTTTAGACACCTCATCCGTAAACTTCGTTGATACCTTCCCCCCACTGAGGAAGGCTAAATACGGGTTTTCTTTTTATGAAAAGCATCTTTTCACTAAAGCGGATTCTTCCTTTGAAATGCTACCGCAAAGCTTTGAAAATAAAATATACAATACTACACACATTATTATCTCAAGAATCAAGGAAAGCTTGCCTAAGGATAACAAATGGGAAAAAATATAATTAAAAGCAAATCTGCACGAGAAGGTCGCCAATACTATACTTAATATTGGCTTAACAATCCATTTTAAAACTCTGGGCTTAATTTTTGTCTTATTTAATAAACGAATAATACTAAATGAGGCATTGAGTAATTCAGTTATATAAATCACAATAATGTAACCATATATTCCAATTTTCGGCAAAAGAATAAGGACTAAAAAAACACTAACGAGTGAGTCAATAATATTAATTCTCATACTGTAAACCTGCTCGCCAAGACCCTTGAGTATCGCATCAACTGCGCTGTCAAGATACATAAGCGGTATCAAAGGAGCTAATAATTTAATAAAAATTCCGGCCTCTAAAGAATTAAAAAAGTAAAGACCAATCTCTTGTGAAAATGAAATAAAGACACCTGAAACACAAATGGAAAAAATCAAAGAAAAGCCAAAAACCTTTGATACAATGCGTTTGATTCGTGAAAAATCCTTAGCTTGAAATGATGACGCAATTTCAGGGATTAAAAGAGAAGAAAAAGCGCCAAGAACGGAAGAAGGAAAGAAAATCAAAGGGAAAACCATTCCACAAAGCGTTCCATAAGAGGCTAAGGCCATACCCCCGGCTAATCCATTTCTTTTAAGTCCCCATGGAATTAATAGATGTTCAATGGTATTAAGAAAAGAACGCGCATAAGCACTAACAGCTACTGGAAATGCTGAATTAAATACAGAGGGGGATTCTAAATCTTCTTTCCCGTTCTTCGACGTTGTTTTCCAAATTGCAACATTCTCGCTTTTTGTCGGTTTATGCTTTATTTTATCAAACAAAAAAAGTGATATATTTATTAAAACACTAGAAATCTCGCCTATAAGTCCACCAAGTGCAATAGCAAGACAGGAATAACTGATTTTTGATGGAAAAACTAAAATTAAAAGGGAAGAAATAACAGTTATTTTAACTGCTTGCTCACAAAAGCTTACAATAACGTTTTTATAAACCCTACGCACCGCATAAAAATATCCGTTTATCATACTAGAGATAGAAATAGGTAAGAAAGAAGGCGCCATTATTTTAAGAGAGGGAACAACACGAGGTTCATCTAGTAAATATATTCCAATAGGCTTAGCACCGAAGAACATCAAAAATGTTGCCAAAGTAGAAAAAAACAGGCAGTAAAGTAAGGCGTTTTTCATAATTTTTGAAACTAATGTATTGCTTTTGGGGGAGAGTTTGCCACTATATGGTAGCGCCCCGGAAACTAGTCGCACAACGGCAAAATTTATACCAGATGTGGCAAGAGTTATTCCAAAGGAATAAACACCCGAGGTCAAGGTTACCAGTCCCATACCCTCATTTCCTATTTTGTTTGACAGAAAGACGTTGAAAATCACCGAAATTGAGCGTAATAATATGCTAGAAAGCGACAAAATTAGTGCGCTCATAAAATATTTTTTTAACCTAGTTATTTTTTTCACCCCACAATCATTTAAATATATGATTATAGGTGAATAAAAAATACAAAGCCCACCGAAAAACGGTGGGCTTTTTTGATTATTTAACTATTAAAGTAACAATTTCAAATGCCTTAACATCAATTGAAACAGAGTTGTTTTTAACAGTTAATTTCTTTTGCTTTTTCTCGTTTAGGTCGGCAATGTAAGCCTCACTAACATCAAAGCCAAAATTAACGTTAAGCTTAGTGCGTGAGTTCTTAGTTTCATATAGACGCACAACGGTTTCGTTTGAATATTCTGCTTCTTTTATAGCTTCGATAATTACATTATCCTCTGAAACCGAAACAAGAGAATATTCAGATGGTAGCATACCACCGCCAATAGACTTTCTTGCAGTCATTGGTAGATTAAGGTCGTAAGCATACTTAACTGTATCAGCATCGTTTAATGCGTTTTTATGAGGATAAATAGAGTAGGTGAACTCGTGTATGCCTTGGTCGTTTATGTGCTCAGGATTGTTGTCTGGGTTGCTTGCGCATTTTAGAAGTGTTAGGCGCATATCGGAGCCGTGAATATCGTGACCATATTTTGAATCGTTGAGTAAGCTAACACCGTAGTTGCCCTCGGATAGGTCAGCGTATTTATGACCACAAACCTCAAACCTTGCATTGTCCCAGCTTGTATTGTAATGGGTAGGTCTTTCAATAGTACCAAACTGAATCTCGTAAGTCGCCTTGTCAGCATTGATGTCAACAGGGAAGGATGCCTTTAAAATTTGGTTCTTTTGGTGCCAATCAACCTTTGTTTCAAAGTCTATCTTTGGCATATCCTCATAGAACCAAACTGTTTGGCAAATCTCGCTGTCCATATGCTTTCTTTTGTAAGAAATACCGGTTCTTGAGCCATTTACAACTGTTTTAACATCATAAACATTAGTGATAGGATATTCCTTGTCGTTGGATGAGCGTTGAAGCTCCCAAGCAGGGTATGAATCTGGATAGTCCTCAAATACGATAAGGTTGTTAGCCTTTGCGCCCTTCTTTATAACCTCACGATGATTCTTCTTGTCGTAAATTGAGGTAATATTGTAATTCTTGTCAAATTTAACTGTAAAGAATTTAGTGAATACAGAATTACCTTTAATTTCAATTGTGTTTTTGGTATCTATATTGCTGACAACCTTGTAGCCCTTTGGGGGAATATTTTTAACATAAACACTCTTGCCATCAATGTCAACAACGCTTGAATTTGTAAATGAATGTGGATTGAAAACAACATATCCAGCATCTTTAACGTTGGATGTGATGTAATCAAATGCCATTTCTCTATATTTGTTAGCAGATGCTTTGAGCTCGGCATATTCTATATCGGTTTTTTCATATACCTCAGGGATAGAAGAGCCAGGAATAATATCGTGGAATTGGTTTAGAAGGAGTGTTTCCCACATTGCGTGTAATTCTTTTTTAGGGAACTTAGCGCCTCTAACCTTATCAAGCATTACGCAAAGCGCCTCTGTATCGAGAAGTAAAAACTCGCATTGGCGATTGTTTTTCTTGTTTTTAGCGATTGAAGTATATGTACCTCTATGGAATTCAAGATACAATTCGCCTTGCCAAGTAGGAACTAATTGTTCGTTCTTTTTCATGCTCTTTTCAAGGCTGTTCAAGAACTCTGTTGCAAAGCCCATTTTGGCTTGAGCCATTTGTGGAACACCGGCACTAACACGGCGATAGTTTTCTAACATATGAGCGGTAGGTCCACCACCACCGTCACCCCAACCAAATGTAACAAGTGCTTCGTTGTGAAGTGCTTTTTGTTGATATCTATTCCATGAGCCATCAATAAAGCTGAAATCAGTATGAGGGATATAAGAGCATTCTCTTGTTGGAACGCGTCCCTTTTTCTCCTCTTGCGCGGTCATAAAGTGTGTCTTTATTTCTGTGCCGTCAATACCCTTCCATTTGAAGGAGTCATAAGGCATTGTATTTGTATCATTCCAACCAATTTTGGAGGTTACAAACCAATCAACGCCACTCTTTGTAAGAATTTGTGGAAGCGCTGCACTATAACCAAATACGTCAGGGAGCCATAAAACTCTGCTTTCAACACCAAACTCATCGCGGAAGAAGTTTTTACCATATTGAACTTGACGAACCAAGCTTTCTCCACTTGAAAGGTTGCAGTCAGCCTCAACCCACATAGCGCCCTCAACTTCCCATCTGCCAGCCTTAATCATAGCCTTAATCTCTTCATAAAGCTCGGGGCATTCTTCTTTTACCATCTTGTAAAGAACCGCTTGTGAGGACATGAATTTATATTCAGGATAACGCTTCATAAGCTCAATTACAGTAGCGAATGAGCGTTGTGCCTTTTCCCTTGTTTGCTCAACTGTCCAGAGCCATGCAATATCAATATGAGTATGACCTATACAAATTGACTTAACATCCTGCTCCTTGCAGAATTTTTGATAAAACTCCTTTTGGAGGTATTCACTTGCAATCTTAACTGAGGCTTTAAACTCAGGGGATGGAAGCTTTAGCATATTCAAATAGGATGTTGATTTTTCAAGAATAGCAATTATGTTATGATATACGTATGTGTTTTCATCCATAAAATCAATAATTTGGAATGGAACTGCCAAGTCATAATAGTATTTTTCAATTTCATAATCCATAAGAACCATTTGGACGTCAAAAAGTAGGTCCTTACGCTCGTTTTCCATGCCAGAATATGCATAAATCATTATATCATAGCTATCCTTGCCGTTTAGCATAATGTATGTATGATTTGCATCCATTCCTTGACGAATGTGACCATCAACATAAGCGATAAACTGAGGATTTACAGCATCCCAACAGCTACCAAGACCCGTGTTGATATTGAGCTTTATTTCCTTGCCACTCCATTCAGCAGGAACATCAACCTTGAAAGAGAACCACGCATGTGAATCACGCTCACGCCCCCAAGTCATTCCCTTTTCAAAAGGAATGAAATCATCAGTGCTTGGAAGCACACTTCCAACCTTATATTCGCAAGGCTTGTAGGTTATCTTAGTAACAGGATAAGAAGCAACAACAGTTTGCTTTCCAATATCACGAAGCATAACCCTTAAATTTCTAATAGAATCATTAATTGGTTTCATAGTAATCTCCTGGAATTATTTTACTTATTCAATTTTAACATATATGTAGTAAAAAAACAAGAAATATTTGATTTTTATAGGAAAGTATGTTATTATAATTTTAACGAAAATTTTCGAGGTGAAAAATGGAAGAGCTTTCACGAACAATAATGCTTTTGGGCGCAGATAATGTTGAAAAGCTAAAAAGCAAAAAGGTCATTATTTTTGGCATTGGCGGAGTAGGCGGTTACACTTGTGAGGCGTTAGTTAGAACTGGCGTAGGAAGAATTGATATAGTTGATAACGATACAGTTTCCTTGTCGAATATAAATCGTCAAATAATAGCCTTACATTCAACAGTAGGAGAAAAAAAGGTTGATGTTATGAAATCACGTATGCTAGACATCAATCCGAATGTTGTGGTTAATGCGTATGACACCTTTTATACACCCGAGACGGCTGAAAAATTTAATTTTATCGAATATGACTATGTAATTGACGCAATAGATACAGTCGCAGGAAAAATCGACTTAGCAGAAAGATGCGACGCGCTTAACATTCCTATAATTTCATCAATGGGGGCAGGTAACAAGCTAGATCCGTGCGCATTCAAGGTTGCTGACATATATAAAACCTCAGTTTGTCCCTTGGCAAAGGCAGTAAGAACAGCCCTTAAAAAGAAAGGTGTAAAAAAACTCAAAACTGTTTATTCTGAGGAGCTTCCACATATAAGCAATGATAATGAAGAAGGGAAGCGCGTACCAGCATCATGTGCTTTTATACCCTCGGTGGTTGGTCTTATAATAGCATCAGAGGTTGTTAAGGATTTAATAAAATAAAAAGCTGTTGCGATTTGCAACAGCTTTTCTATTATTTTTTATTGATTTTTTCTAAGATTTTATCACAAGTAACAGAAACTAAATCATTATAGTCATTAATTAGCTTGTTGTTTTGAACATAGTAGAATTTATTTCCAATTAAAATATATCCTGCAATAACAAGCTCAGCATTGTAATTTTCTTTACCTATCTTCATAATAGATAGGTCGTTGATTTTACCAGCTTCGCCTTTGTTTGGAATGTACACATTATTATGGAACTTTGCTGTGTCTGCATTGAAGGGTGAAATGCTTTTAATAGAGAATGATGATTTTGGTGCATCGCATTGAGGGCACTTATATGTAGATGGAATGTCCTTCCATTCCATTTTTACTTTTTCGTATCCTATTTGTCCGTTACCGATTTCAACAGGAACGATTGCAGTTCCGTCAAATAAATATTTGCAGTCTTCACACATAATTGCGTTAACTAAATCGAATTTTTTATAAACAAACATTCCGTATTTGATTTGTACATTGTTTAGCGCTGCATATTTCTCGATTTCAGTAGTGTTGAAAAGATATGTAGAAATAATGGTTGCTTCAGTTTTTACCGAAACGCTACCATCTTTATTTGTGACATTGTATGAGTCCTCTTTTATTGCATATCCAAGAGTGGAAATGAATGGTTGAACATTCATAGTTTTCTCGGAATAACATTTTTCGTTGGAGCATCTAACCTTTTTTGTGCCAACTTTAAAAAAATTATCCTTGCCAGTTTCATCTTTTTCCAACGAATAGGAAAGAACGTTGCTAAAATTGTGTTCTTTTGCTAAAACAACTGTTTCATTGCATTTTTGGCAAACGACAGGTGTGGAGCAGTCATTGTCATCAACATAGGTGTGTTCACATTCTTCACTTGCAAAACTAAAGCCTATTGGCAAAGCAAGAAGAACAAAAGCAACACAAAAAAACAAAATAACTCTTTTCTTCATACAAATTCCTTTAAATAAATATTATTATCACAACTATTTTAGCATTATTAAATTATTTTGTCAACATTTTTGTTGAATATAAACCTTAAACATGATATAATTTAAAAAGAAAAGGGGCTGATAATGTTGAAAAGAATAAATAATCTTCGCCAAAAAATGGCAGAAAAATCATTGGATGCAGTATATTTGACATCAAGAACATCGCACAGATATTTTACGCAATTTGATAACGAAGACGGCGCATTGCTTGTAACACAAAAAAATGCTTACGCCTTTGAGGATTTTAGATACATAGAAATTGCACAAAAGCTATTGGGTGATAAATTTATAGTTGTTGAGCCAAAGGGAAAAAGAGCTGACTGGCTTGGAAATATCCTAAAGGAAGAAAATATAAGCGTTTTAGGATTTGAAGACTTATCAATGAGTGTTAGCGCGTATGAGAGACTAAACAACGATATAAGTGTAAATTTAGTCAAAATAGGCGCAATGATAAATGAGCTTCGAGAGGTCAAATCAGAGGAAGAAATATTAAAAATGGAGAAAGCACAGGAGCTTACTGATAAGGCTTTCTCTCATATTCTAAATATTCTTTCAACCGATATAACGGAAAACGATGTTGCAGCAGAGCTAGAATACTTTATGCGCAAAAATGGTGCAGAGGACAAGAGCTTTGAAACAATAGCAATAAGTGCTGAAAAAACCTCTTTACCACATGGTGTACCTTCAAATAATAAAATTAAAAAAGGCTTCTTCACAATGGACTTTGGTGCAACAGTTGATGGATATCATTCTGATATGACAAGAACTGTTTGTATAGGAAAAGCAGATATAGAAATGAAAAAGCTTTATAACACAGTTTTAAAAGCACAGCTTGCAGCTTTAGATTGCTTGAAAGCTGGGGTTAACTGCAAGGATGCAGATGCAGTAGCTAGAGAAATAATATATAAAGATTATAAAGGCTATTTTGGACACTCCCTTGGACATAGTGTAGGACTTGAGGTTCACGAGATGCCTGCGTTATCACCAAATTGCGATAAAATTTTAGTCCCAGGAAATGTAGTTACTGTTGAACCTGGTATATATATTCCTGGAAAATATGGAACAAGAATAGAGGATATGGTTTTGATTTTAGATAACGGAATCAAAAATTTCACAAAATCCCCAAAAGAATTGATAGAAATCTAATAAAAAAACGAAAATATTGTATTTACCTATTGAAAAGTTAAATATTT
>JAZNFR010000181.1:0-2797 GCA_045576055.1 Eubacteriales bacterium | reverse complement strand
CAACCTTGCCCTCGCCTGTTACAAAGTAACGCTCCTCGGTTTTTGCCATAATAGCTGATGGAATAATGCATCTTACAGCCTCACCGATGGTACAAAGGGTGCGTGATTTCAAGAAAAAGCAAAGCTCGAGCATGCTTTTGTCAAGCTTTAGATAGCTTGATAGAACTGATTTTATCGGTTTAATTAGACTATTTGTCACCACGTCCACAGTGTCCTCATTTGTCACTATTGCTGTTTTGTGTCGGTCGCCCTTGCCAAAGGGAACAACAACCGTTGTGCCAAGCGCAATATCTGACCTGAAATCAAGTGGAACGTAGTAGGTATATTCGCAGTCGGCAGAGTACGGCACATCAAGAATATGAACTTTTATATACTCACCGCACATAATTTTGCCTCCTTCGAATTTAGATTTTATTATTCAGCGTCCTCTACTGAGAATCCCTCATCCTCTTCAAACACCGATGTTGCGCCCATTAGTTCTTCAGTTGAAAGCTCCTCGTCGTCCTCGTCCTCTTCAACCTCAAGCTTTGCAGCTGGCTTAAAGTATACAGGCTCTTCCTTTGGTTCTACATAATTCTTAACCTCAACAAGAGATTCATCGTATCCCTCGTCGCCTGGAAGATATAATTCAAATTCTCCAGCCTTCATTTCGCGAAGTGCGTTTTTAACACTCTTTTCGTCCTTGTATTCTTTTTTCACAACAGCATCGGAATCCTTGCCCTTTTTGTTTGCATAGTAGCTTTGCTCTGCATACTCATTTGTAATAACGCGCGCACACTTAGCTGTTGCCATTGCGATTGAATATTTGTTAAATCTTTCCTTGCCGTCCTTTTCGGTAGCCTTTAATAATTCTTGAATTGATGGATAAAGCATTATTTTTCTCCTTGGTTATATAAATTTTTCAATAATTGTGCTTGTGTAAATAGTTTTTTGATGCTCGGCGCAAATTATACCATATATTTCCTCTGCGCATTTATCGGCACCACCGTCTTCGTTAACAACAGCATAGTCATATTCGGGCATCAATTTAATTTCTTCCTTTGCCCTGTCAAGACGCCACTTTATAACGTCCTCGGTTTCAGTGCCTCTACCCCTGAGTCTTGTTTCAAGTGCTTTAGCATCTGGTGGAGTTAGCATAATTGTAACTGCACTATTTATTTTCTTTTTAATTTGCATAGCGCCATCAACCTCAATTTCGAGAATAACGTCTATGCCATTATCTAGAGCAGTTTGAACCTCTTTTTGGGGAGTGCCGTAATAGTTGCCACTATATGTGGTATATTCAAGCATTTTCCCGTTTTGAATTCTTTGTTCAAATTCCTCTTTTGAAATGTAGTAATAATGAACCCCGTCTATTTCGCCAGGACGTGGATCCCTTGTTGTTGCGGATATGGAGAGCTTCAAATCAGGATGGGCTTTTAAAAGCTCATTTACAACAGTTCCCTTACCGCTGCCGGCAGGACCAGATATTATAAATAGTAATCCCTTTCTCATTTTTCTTCTCCGTTATTTTCATTTTTGTCATTTAATCTACTTGCCAAAGCCTCCGCTGAAAGGGCACAAAGAACAACATGGTCGGAATCGGTAATTATAACGCACTTAGTACGTCTACCACCCGTGCAGTCGATAATGCGCATATTTTCCTTTGCCTCGGAAACAATCCTTTTTGCAGGAGCTGAATCCGGTGAAACAATAGCGACAATCCTTTGGTCAAGTATCATATTGTTAAATCCTAAGTTTACAAATTTCATATCATTTACTCAATATTCTGAATTTGTTCTCTGATTTTTTCGAGCTCGTTTTTGATGTTAACCACCAAATGCGCAGTGCTTGTGTTTGATGCCTTTGAGCCAATTGTATTTGTTTCACGATTCATTTCTTGTAGTAAGAAGTCTAGCTTTCTACCCGCTGGCTCGTTTGAAGAAACAATATCGTTAAACGCATCAAAGTGGCTGTTGAGTCTAACGAGCTCCTCATCAATTGCAACCTTATCCGCAAAAATTGCAACCTCTGTAAGAATTCTTTGTTCGTCTATTTGTACGGAATTGTCATTTAGGAATTTAAGGATTCTTTCCTCAAGCTTCGATGCATAGCCATTAATATCGCTTTCGGAATTCTTCTCGATTTCCTTTAGATATTCCTTAATGTTTTCAATTTTTTCTTGGATGTTTTTGTGTAGGTTTTCGCCCTCAGTCTCGCGCCTTTCAAGGAATGTTTCAAGCGCTTGGTCAAGAACAACCTTAATATCTGCCCAATCCTTTTCAATGTCATCATCAGGTCTTTTAACTGTAAAAATGTCCTTGTTCATAGCAACGCGTGAGGTTGTAATATCGTCCTTTAAATCAAAGGTGTCACGGAGCTTACAAAGTGCATCAATATAGGATTTTGCATATGCGGTATCGAGATTGATTTCAACCCCCTCTTGCTCAAGAAGATCGATTGAAACATAGACCTCAACCTTTCCACGTGAAATTCCCTTTAATTGAAGGTATTGTTTGATTTTGTCCTCTAAAAAGCTATAAAGCTTTGTAATCTTAACGGTGCAGTCATAATATCTATTATTTACCGACTTGATTTCAGCAACAATGTCCTTGCCGTTTACCGTTTCTCTTGCCCTGCCAAAGGCAGTCATACTTCTAAACATAATTTTCCGTCCTTAAATTATATTTTAATATAAATAACTATACATATTAATTGTACTATATATATGGAAAGTTTGTCAACTTTTTTGTAAAATAATCGTATAAATAAACAAAAACACGGATATATATCCGTGTTTTTGTTTATTTATACGATT
>JAZNFR010000180.1:0-1519 GCA_045576055.1 Eubacteriales bacterium | reverse complement strand
GAGTATTTCTGTCAGTACATATATGACATTACATATGAAATGATAGAAAAAACCTTAAAAACAGCCAAAGGCTTACTCAAAAGAGACGAAAACAGCGTAAAAGCATTAACCGAGGCTCTTGTTGTCGTTGGAATTATGATGAGCTTTTTAGGCAATTCTCGCCCAGCGTCGGGTAGTGAGCATCACCTTTCTCACTTCTTTGAAATAACCGGAATTGTAAAGAATCAGCCCTATTTGCCACACGGAATAGATGTTGCTTATTCTACTGTTGTTACTGCAAAAATCAGGGAAAGGCTTTTAGAAAACAGTCTTCCAAATGAGCAGTATGAAGAGCCAAGGGAAGAATATATTAATAAAATGAATGAAGTATACGGCTCAGTTGCTGACGGCTGTATTGCTCTGCAAGAAAAAATGGGCAGGTATAAGCAAGATAGAATGCCAATATATAAGGCTAATTACGAAGAAATAAAGAAGATTCTTTCTAAAATGCCAACATCGGTGGAAATTAAAGAAATGCTTGCACTTTGCGACTTAGATATTAGCGAATTTCACGATATTTACGGCAAGGAAAAGATTTTAACCGCTGTAAAATACGCAAAGGATTTAAAGGATAGATACACTGTTTTGTGGCTTAACCATGATGTCGGAGGTGTATTATGAGATTCACCTCAGAAAAGACAATGGCAATAGAGGGCATAGTATAGCTATTATAAAAACAAAACACTGTATGATTATGGTGCAAGGCTGATAACGGCGAATAACCCAGCCGATACAATAAACAAATTAGAGGAAATAAAAATGGACAGAACTAAAATTAAGCTTATCGCTATGGATTTAGACGGCACATTAACCCAACATAGAGAAAAGCTAGGCGAAAAAAACAGGGCAGTGCTTGATAAGCTTGCAAAAAAATATAAGCTAATAATGGTTGGCGCAGGTCAGGTTGCAAGAATTTTTAACCAAATGGACAAATACCCCATAGACATTGTAGGAAACTATGGTCTTCAATACGCAACCTATAATAAAAAAACAGGCGAAATGGATATTAAAAGGGATATAACGTTTGAAACCGATAAGGAGGCGATAGAAAAGAAGGTTACATATTTTAGGGAAAAATATGGCTTTACCAGCTTTCGTGGCAATAATGTAGAGTTCCACCCATCGGGCTGCGTAACCTTTCCAATATTAGGTACAAAAGCAATTCAAGAGGACAAGCTCGCATTTGACCCTGATAGAAAGAAGCGCCGTGCTATTTATGACGAGGTTTCTGCCTGCTTTGATAGCTACAATGTCTTTGTTGGAGGCTCATCCTCCTTTGATATGTCACCAAAGCCATACAATAAGTATTATGCCCTTGACCTATACTGCAAGGAAAATGGAATAGAGCATAACGAGGTTTGCTACATAGGTGATGATTACGGTACAGGTGGCAATGATGAAAGTGTATATAAATCCGATTTTAACTATTTAAAGATTGACGATTATAGAGATTTTGAGATAGTTGTCAGTGAGCTTTTAA
>JAZNFR010000179.1:0-1927 GCA_045576055.1 Eubacteriales bacterium | reverse complement strand
ACCCAACCGCATGTATCACACCAAACCATAGGAACAGGCTCACCCCAATATCTTTGACGTGAGAATACCCAGTCTCTAAGCTTATAGTTTACCTTTGAAACACCCTTGTTGTTTTCTTCAAGCCACTTGATTATTGCTTTTTTAGCATCAGCAACCTCAAGACCATTTAAAAATTCAGAATTGCAAAGAACACCTGTTGCAACATCAGTAAATGCTTCCTTTTGAACATCTCCACCGGCAACTACTTCTACAATTGGAAGGTTGAATACCTTTGCAAAATCCCAGTCACGCTCGTCATGTGCAGGTACAGCCATAATAGCACCAGTGCCATAGGTAGCAAGAACATAATCGGAAATAAAAATAGGAATTTCCTTACCATTCACTGGGTTAATTGCCTTAACACCATCAAGACAAACACCTGTTTTGTCCTTAACAAGCTCAGTTCTTTCAAAGTCAGATTTCTTTGCTGCCTCTTCTTTATATTTTTCAATATCAGCAAAATTGTTAAGGTTATTCTTCCACTTCTCTATTAAAGCATGCTCTGGAGACATAACCATATATGTTGCACCAAAAAGTGTATCTGGACGAGTTGTATAAACAGTTACATCATCACCCATAGTTGTTGAAAATTGAACCTCTGCACCCTCGCTACGTCCAATCCAGTTAATTTCTTGAGTTTTAATTCTCTCTAAGAAATCAACATCTGCCAAGTCATCAATAAGTCTTTGTGCATACTCAGTAATTTTGAGCATCCATTGGCTCTTAACCTTATGAATTACTTCACTTCCACATCTTTCGCAAACTCCGTTAACAACCTCTTCATTTGCAAGAACGCACTTACAAGAGGTACAGAAGTTAACGTTCATTTCTTTCTTATACGCAAGTCCTTTTTTGTAAAGCTGTAAGAAAATCCATTGTGTCCACTTGAAGTAGTTAGGATCTGTTGTATTAATCTCTCTTGACCAGTCAAAGCTATAACCGATTGATTTCAATTGATCCTTAAAGTGTTGAATATTATTTTCAGTAACAATTTTTGGATGAACATGGTTTTTAATTGCATAGTTTTCAGTTGGAAGACCGAAAGCATCCCATCCCATTGGGAAAAGAACATTGTATCCTTCCATTCTCTTTTTTCTTGAAACTATGTCCATAGCTGTGTATGGTCTTGGATGACCTATATGAAGACCTTGTCCAGATGGATAAGGGAATTCAATAAGAGTGTAGTATTTGGGCTTAGAATAGTCGTTAGAAACCTTAAAGGCCTCTAATTCGTCCCATTTATCCTGCCATTTTTTATCAATTGTGCTAAAATCGTACTTCATATTTTCTCCTTAGTTCTCGCTAATTATGTCATTGATGTCTATTTCTTCGGCATCAGCCCATAGCTTTTCTAATTTATAAAAATCTCTTGCTTCATTTGAAAAGATGTGAATGATTACATCGTGACAATCAACAACCTTCCATTCAATTGAATCGTTTCCTTCAAGCTTTACAAAAGGAACTCCGCCCTTTGAAAGCTGATATTCTACCTCGTCTGCCAAGAATTTGATTTGCGTTGAGGAATTACCCGAGCAAATTACAAAATAGTCAGCAATTATAGTTTTATTATCTATCTTTAAAGCCTTAATTTGTCCAGCTTTTTTTGCGTCTAAAAGCTTAACTGTTGCTTTAACGATTTCAAAAGAAGTAGCATTGTTAAGTGAATTATCTAAAATTTCGTATATATTTTCCATTTATATCTCCTTTTGTACTAATTTATAACTTAAAAAGTAATTTCTCGCGCTTATGGTATCTTTGTCGATTTTTTTGCCCTCTAGAATCAAATTTTTTATGGTCATATCAAACGAAAGAACCATTGTTTTTCTTAAAACCTCAAGCTTATCATTATAAGACTGCGCAATTTTTATGTTTTCATAAAAAAACTTGC
>JAZNFR010000178.1:0-2632 GCA_045576055.1 Eubacteriales bacterium | reverse complement strand
CCCTCGTATGAACCGTGGTCAAGGTGGAGAGCAACAGGAACAGTGATGTTCAAGCACTTAATCATACCCTTAACCATACCAACGATAGTCTCGTAGCCACACATGTATTTACCAGCACCCTCGGAAACACCGAGAATAACTGGTGAGTTGCACTCTTGAGCTGTTAAAAGGATAGCCTTTGTCCACTCAAGGTTGTTGATGTTAAATTGACCTACGGCATATTTGCCTGCTTTTGCTTTTTCAAGCATTTCTTTTGCTGAAACTAACATAATTTTAATCTCCTTTATGTTATATAAATTTTTTCGTGTATATTTTACTACAAAATGCGTACAAAATCAATATATTTTTAAAATTACTTTAAAATACTTATAATATATTCGCCCTCAATGTAATATTCGACTTCTTCGTTTAGGGTATCTATTTTTTTAATGTAAGAGCCATTTAAGCCTAGCTTTTTGATATACGCTTCCTTTGCAGTCCAAATTTTAAAGAAATCAAGAACCTTGTTTTGACTATTTTTTAAAAGTAAAGCTTCGCTTTCATTAAAATATCTACTGGCAAAAAGCTCGATTTTTTCGCCATATGAAGGGTCAATTTTTTCGCAGTCAATACCAACAGGGGTACTACTTATGCAAACTGCACAAAAGCCGTCTGAATGGGAGATGCTGAAAAATATAGGAATATCCTTAAGAAAAGGCTTTCCGTTTTCATTTTTTATAAATTCGTAGCTAGTTACACCCTTGCTTTTTAGCAATTTATCAAGCAAAGAATAGGCAAGATTATGCTCGTACTCGCGCTTTTCCTTTGGCGTAATATTAGCCGGATATTCAAATCTTAAAAACTCAAATTCAAACATTCTTACCTCCTTATAGCTTAGTAAAAAACAGAGGCTGTTTGCCTCTGTTTAAAGTTATTTCGCGTTTTCTTCAAGATATTCAACAACGTCACCAACAGTGATGAACTTATGTATATCCTCTTCGTTGAATTCAACACCAAACTCATCTTCGCAAACAAGAACAAGGTCAGCAAGCTCGAGTGAGTTAACACCGAGGTCATTTGCAAGCTCAGACTCCATAGTAACGTCGTCTGCGTTTAATGATAATTCTTCAACTAAGATATTCTTTAATCTTTCAAACATAATTTCCTCCAAAAGGGATTTTACCCTATCTAATATTTAATGCGATTAACCTCAATAATTATATAGTTTTTCTTTGAATATGTCAATAGTGAAAATGCACAAAATTTTTGTGGTCAAAAAACTGTATTTTGCACAAAATCAACTAAAGCAGTGGACGAAATCAACCATTATTATCCTTTTTTCGACTTTTGATGCTTGCTAATGGATTGTTGTCAATTGCATCCTGCATACCTTGGTTTGAAACGTGGGTATATATTTGGGTAGTGTTTAATTGCTCGTGCCCAAGTATCTCCTTTAAAACACGAACATCCACCTTTCCAGTTTGGTACATAAGAGTAGCCGCCGTGTGGCGAAGCTTGTGGGTAGAGTAGTGCTTGTAGTCAAGACCAGCTAAGGATAAATACTTGTAAACAAGCCATTGAACAGTTTTATTACTGATTCTTTTGTGCTGCTTGCTAATAAATAACGCATTTGAATCAACTGCCTTAGTTTCCCCGCGTCGAATTTCTAAATATTTAAGCAAGGCGTCGCGACACGCCTCATTTAAATAAACAATCCTTTCCTTGTTGCCCTTACCAATAACACGAAGAGAACGAAGCTCCCTGTCGATATCGTTTATGTTAATACCAACTAGCTCTGAAAGACGCATTCCACAGTTTAAAAACAGCGTGATAATTGCGTAGTCGCGCTCCTTGGTTCTCGATTCCTTGTCACCTTCAATCGCCTCAAGCAGTGAAACGCTTTCGTCTATTGAAAGAAACTTAGGCAAGGACTGTTTCTTTTTTGGCGCTTCAAGGTCAATAGCTGGATTTTTGTCCATAAGCCTTTGCTTTTGGCAAACGTACTTGAAAAATGCTTTAATTGCAGAAAGCTTTCTTGCCCTAGCTGAGGTGTTGTTTTTTCTCTCATTTGAAACATAAAAGAAGAAATTATAAATCTCATCAGTGGTAATCGAGGTCAAAAAATCGTTACCTAGCCTTGAAATATCAAGCTTAGAAAGAGAATCGTTATCTGTTTTCAAATTGTTCCTTTGAGAGTATACAACCTTGAAAAAAAGACGGAGGTCAGAAAGATATTCGTCAACAGTTTTTTGTGAACAGCCCTGGATTGTTAGCTTATATTGGGCAAAATTTCGCGCAAGCTGTGGCATAGCTTCAATTGGAAACGTGCTAGACATAAAAACCTCCTTGATTATACTTTTATATAATTCTAACATAAATTATACAAAATTTAAAGTAAAAATAAATTTTTTTCGAAAGTTATTGAAATAAATTGCCGTTTCTTATATAATAATTATATATTTTAGTCAAGGAGGGCAGTTATGGAAGAAGAAAAGAAGGGCTTTGGTCAATTTCTTAGCAAGAATTTTGACGCAATATCAAAGCTATTTATTTATCATATAGCAATGTGCGTTTTTGGTATGGTTGTTACAATTGCTGTTGAAATGCTTTCGGTTCAAATAATAGGTGAGCATGAGGGACTTAGTATAGCAAC
>JAZNFR010000177.1:0-2799 GCA_045576055.1 Eubacteriales bacterium | reverse complement strand
GACATTATAATGTCGCAGGCTTCAAGCAAGGATTTTTCGTATATAGGAGAAACGTATTTCATTTACTCCACATCGTCATTGTCGCTTGGGAGCATTGCAAGCACGTCGATATATGAAGCGAAGAAATATTTCTCGCCATCGCTTGGCTTACCAATTTGCAAATATGAATACTCCGTTGCTTCATCCTTGGTTGTGCCAACGTACGCGCCCATTGCAAGGTCAATTTTCTTCTGTGCTTCCGTAAAGCCAAACATCTTCAAGTTGAAGATGCCAAAGGCGCTATTGGTAATATCCGCCGCAACCACGCCCGCTTGCACTTTGCCGTTTTCGTCAAAGAGGTCCTTGTCACCGATATTGTCTGCAAGAGTAGCAAACACACCGTAGTTAACAGTTACGCCCATTATCTTTTCGTAGTCCTTGATTGCTTGCTCGTTTATCTTATAGTTTACGGACATCATATCGCCGTATTTAGCAGCCGAGTAGCCAAGACAGGTAAATAAAGCGTCAGCACTTATTTCATTGTTTATATCGCCGCATCTTTCACATTTGTAGCTGTAATAGCCATTTTCTGAAAAGCTTGTATAAACCAAGTCCACAAATATAGTGTGATTATGTGAAAGAGCCTCACCGTCTGTTATAGGTTTTCCTACAATGCTACCGCAGAAGCAGTAATCAGCTATCATTTTCGGCTCTGTACACGTTGCATCTGTTACCTTTGAAAGCTCCTTTATATGGTAAGCGGTGCCTTCACCATGGCAGAAGAATGCTTTTTGCTTTGATTGCAACGCAAGATTCAAATCGTTTTCTGATTTGTCGTTAGGGTTAGCAAAAATGAAGCTTGCAGTACCCCAACCGTATTTTCCTGCTGAATCAACGTTTGTCATATCGCCAAGGAAAACAACCGTGTTCGCAGGACAGTTTTGAAATGCAACCGCGCTTGTAGTAGCAGTATACCTTGTGCCAAATACCAAAACATCGTTAATACTATTAGAGCCTCTGAACGTACCGGATGCACCAAATGTTGTTAAATTGCTTGGAAAATAATATATAGACGGCTCTTCGGGTGTTTGAGCTTCACTTGTAGCCACAAACGGTTCGTTTACAAGATACATTTTTCCACAGTAATCAAAGCAGGGGTTACTGCCGGCAATCGACGTTAAATTTTTGGAAAGATATACAGCCGTCAGACTTTTACAATTTGCAAACTCGTATCCGGAATCCAAGGTTGTAATACAGTCAGGCATAGAAAACGACTTCAGACCCGAATCTCTGAACATTGAGCCGGGGAATGTTGTAAGAGCTGAATTTTCACTATGCTCCATAATGCAATACTCAAGGCCTGATGCATTTTGGAAAATCGGTCCACCAAGGCTAATTACTGTGTTGGGAAGTGAAATTATTCTAATGGTTTTCAAGCCGTTGCACGCATACGAACCTATAGTGGTAACGCCCTGCGGTATGTCAAGAGAATCAACATCGTCAAAGCCGTACACCTTTGGTGCAACCTTGGAATTAATGTAATTAAAATCAAGGACGTTTTTAAGTCCGTCAGGAGATGACCATTCTCCTCTACCAATTGTTTTTGTATCCTTAAACACATAAACAGACGGACAGCTAAAGCCATCATCGAAAACAACAACGTCATTTTTCCTGTATTCAATGTTTTCAAGAGACGTTACATCGAAGTCATCATAAATTGTCACTGCAGATGCGCCAAATACAAAGAGGCAAAAAAGCGCGGTGGCAATAACAAACGTTATTAGAAATTTCTTTTTCACTTTGTTTCTCCTTTGCAAAATTATTTTTTCGTATTAAAAAAGCCACTTGCCAAAGGGCGCAAAACCCATTTCAAATGGCAAATTTATCTGTTTTATTGCATACAAAAATCGCAGAGTCTGACTCTCTCTATATATCTGTCTATAAGCCTGCAAGAGATTATTGTATTGCTTTTCATTTGTGTCAACACCTTATCTCGAAATTTTTGTATTGCTATTCATTTATGTACTTTAATTATATCATAATGACATATAAAAGTCAACAAACAAACATTTTTCCCCATTATTTCATTTTTTCTTTGTTTTTTGAATAAATATTTCTTAGTTTATTGAAATACTAAATTGTGTATGATATAATTAAATAAATCGAATTTTGTTAAAAGGAGGGTGCTTTTTTTGTTACCTAACGACTTAAAGAAAAATCAGACACGCACTATTATTGTTGCTTGCATTACTCTTATTATCGGAGTTTTGTTCTGTTGCTCGCTTACGTTTGCCGGTGGGCTTAGCTGGCTCATTGGCGGCTCACTTTGCTTTGCGGGAATTTTGTGCGTTATCAACTCTATTATACAGACAAAATCGCTCCTTACGCTTGACGGCATTTTAGGTGCGGTTTCAATTGCATTCGGCGTTATGTTTGTTGTTAAGCAGCTTGCACAGGTGCTTCTCGACTTCGTGCCTTATCTTATGATTGCTATCGGCATTATTATGTTTGTTGAAGCGTTCCTTTCGCGCTTTGCAAGATACAACTCGCTTGCTGTTTTCATCATCGCCTTGGTTGTCGGCACATCGTTTACCGCACTCGGCTTCTGCCTTATGTTCATAAAATCCTGGGCAAAGGTTGCCGCAGTTATTTTCGGTATTATTTTAATTGTGGTTTCCCTTTACACAATAATCACAATCTTGCTTGCAAAGAAAAACGCGCGATATGAATCTCGCGGTAATCATCCTCTGTTAAAGTAAAAAAACAAAGCAGGGGCTGTTGCAATAAGCACAGAACAAAAACAGACACATTCTCGTCTAA
>JAZNFR010000176.1:0-8984 GCA_045576055.1 Eubacteriales bacterium | reverse complement strand
CTTTCTTCTGCCTTTTCTATGCTACCTTCTTTCAAAGATACACCATCAGTAGCCTTAGCTTCTGACTTTTTCTTTATTTCAGTTGTGATTATGTCGTAAAGAAGAGTGCAAATTGTCATAGCAGCGCCGATACAAACAAAGGAGTCGGCAACATTGAATATAGCATTCCAAATTCCATAGAAGTCGAACATATCAATAACCTCACCGTGGAAAAGCTGCTCACCGTAAAAAATACGGTCAATCATATTTGAAAAGCCACCAGCAAAGATAAAGGAAAGCCCAAGCTTCATCGGTAATTTATCCTTTGAAAATACAAATAGATAAACAGCAATTGCAATAAGCGCAATAGGTGAAATAATCATAAATACCCATCTTTGTCCATCACCGTCAAACATACTAAAGGACATACCTGGGTTGGTAATGTATTTAAGACGGAAAAAGCCGTTTATTATTTCAATTTCCTGACCCAAATTCATAAGGTTTACAACTAAAGCCTTTGAAATTTGGTCGATAACGATAATCGCCACCATTACGGAAATAAGTATAATGTTTAAAATCATTTTTTCTCCTACATATATATGGTAAGCAGGGAGCTTACAAATTCCAAAATTAAATAAAGCGCCAAAAATGAGAGGTCAAGAGGGAATTGGCGCACCCAGCTTATGTTATAGAGTATATTTCTTATAGGCACAAGCGGTGGCTCTGTAATTGCGTGAATGAATTCGAAAAATCGCGTTTCACGCACTGGAGGAATCCACGAGCAAATTGCGCGTATAAGCATAAGCATTTTAAAGGCGGAGATTAGGGAAAACAAAATCCACGCAATGTATCTTAGTATCATTTTAGTTCCTTCTTAGGTATTAAAGAGTGAAAAATTCCTCGTCCTCCTCAGGGGTTTCGAAGGCCTCACCACTGACGTCAACATCCTTAGGAGCAATAATATAGGCATCGTTTGCCGCCTTGGAAATGGACAAATTAAGTGCATATGCTGCACCACTTATAAAGTCAATAACTCTAGGGTAAACATCCTTATCCATGTTTTCAAGATTTAAAAACACAGTTCTGCCAGCAACTAAGCAGTCAACAGCGCTAAGCGACTGCTGAAATGTCTTTGGCTTGCAAATTTTTATATCGCGAAGCCCAGAAATTGAAACGTCAGGCTCAACCTCGGCTTCCTTTTTTTCTTCTAATTCTTCCTCGTCCTCGAAGTTGTCAAATTTTCTTTTCTTAAATAATGCAAGTAATCCCATAATTATTTCCTCTCTCCAAATATTTTACTTCCAACACGTACAAGGGTAGCCCCTGCCTTGATTGCATATTCATAGCTTTCGCTCATTCCCATTGATAGTATAGCGTCCTTGTCACCCTCAAAAAGTGAGTCAAATAGTGATTTTGTGTTGCCAAAATATGCCATATATTCTTCGCCCGAGCATTTTGGCGCCATTGTCATTAGTCCACGCACACGTATATTTTCAAATTGTTTTAATTCTTTATAGAAATCAGCAACATTTTCGGGCATAATTCCACCCTTGTTTTCTTCACGGCCACTATTTACCTCGATTAAAACGTCCATAACCTTGCCGATTTTCTTTGCGCGCTTGTCAATTTCCTCGGCTAACGAGATTGAATCAAGCGAGTGGATAAGACTAACCTTATCAATAATGTATTTAACCTTGTTTTTTTGCAAGGTGCCGATAAAATGAAGCTCTGCCGATTTGTCATACGAATCGTATTTTTCTAAAAGCTCATTAACACGGTTTTCACCTATAATTTTTACACCACAGCTAATTAAATAGTTTATGTCATCTGCATTCTGCATTTTTGTCGCAGCAAGCAAAGAAACCTTGCCGTTTTTGTCAAGCAGATTTATTTTAGCCAAAACATTTTCATAATTTTCTTTTATTGTGAGAAAACGGTCATTCATAGGATTTTTGCCCTCAATAATTTTAGATGCATATTCAAAGGCATCACATGTATCAACATAAATTTTATGATAATTTTCGTGTCTTGAAAACCAAGTAAGCTGGCGCTTTGCATAGTGGCGTGTCGCCTTTTTTAGTTCCTCAATGCAAGCTTCAAGAGAAGAAGCACCCTCAAAATAAGGGATAAATTCCTTATATCCAATTGCGCCATAGGAGGTGAATTCTTCATTTAAAAAGCCACTATCGTATAGGCGTCTTGCCTCATCTAAAAGCCCTTCGTCAAGCATAATGTCAACGCGCTTTTCAATTCTATCATAAAGTAGCTCACGATTTTTTGCACAAAGGAAAAAAACCTCGCTATCATATGGTGGCGCTATCTTTTTTGATTCTTTATCAAGCGCGCTTTTAGTTTTTCCAGTTGCTTTATATATTTCAAGCGCACGAATAACTCTTTTTACGTTGTTTTTGTGAATTGACTCAGCACTTTCTGGGTCTATTTTTTTTAGCATATCATGTAAAAGGTCAACGCCGTTTTCCTCGGCTAGCTTTTCTAGGTGCGCACGATACTCATAATCCCTTGCAGTTTCTGAAAAGGAAGGAATTTCAAGAACACTGTCAAGATAAAGCCCAGTTCCACCGCAAAAAATAGGAGTCTTACCTCTTTTTATTATATCATCTATTATATTTTTTGCAAGTGTCTGGTAATCAGCACAAGAAAAATTTTCATCAGGATTTTTTATATCGATAAGATGATGGGGAACGGACGAAAGCTCGTCTTTTGTTGGCTTTGCAGTACCTATATCCATTCCGCGATAAATTTGCATAGAATCTACGGAGATAATTTCGCCATTATATTTCTTTGCAAGCTTGATTGCAAGTGCAGTTTTGCCAACTGCAGTCGGTCCAACTATTGCAAAAACCTTCATGGCGATCTCCTTTCGATTAAGTTATTCTATTAGCATAGCGTCGCCAAATGAGAAAAATCTATATTTTTCATCAACAGCGGTTTTGTATGCCTCCATAATTTTTTCCTTGCCACGCAATGCGCTAACAAGCATAAGAAGTGTGCTTTCTGGCAAGTGGAAGTTTGTAATTAGCGTGTCAACAGCCTTGAACTTGTATCCTGGGTAGATAAAAATTCCTGTGTTGTCGCTTATTGGCTTAATTGTGCCGTTTTCGTCACTAGCGCTTTCAAGTGTTCGGCACGAGGTTGTTCCAACAGCGATAATTCTGCCGCCCCTTGCCTTGCGCTCATTTATAATTTTTGCACTCTCCTCACTAACCAAAATGTATTCAGAATGCATAATGTGGTCAGTTATTTTGTCTGCCTTAACAGGTCTGAATGTGCCTAGCCCAACGTGTAGCATAACAGGAACAATCTTAACGCCCATTTCCTCGATTTTTTCAAGAAGCTCAGGGGTGAAATGAAGTCCAGCTGTTGGCGCGGCTGCACTTCCGTTTTCACGCGCATAAACTGTTTGATATCTATTTTGGTCCTCCAGCTTTTCAGTTATATAAGGAGGCAAGGGCATAGTGCCGATTTTTTCAAGCACCTCAAAAATATTTGAGAATTTACCCGTGTCAAACTCAAACTTAACTATTCTATTTCCATCCTCGACTATTTCTAAAACCGTCGCAGTTAGTATGCCTGAATAGTTGATTTTTCCACCGATTTTTATTTTTTTGGCAGGGCGCAAAAGCACCTCCCACTCGTTGCCATTTAACTGCTTTAAAAGAAGTGTTTCAATTCTAGAGGGAGCAGAAACAAAATCCTCACCCTCTCGAACCTTTTCGCCCCAAATTCTTGCTGGGATAACGCGCGAATCGTTAATAACAAGCGTGTCGTCGGACCTTAAATAGTCGACTATATCATAAAAATGCTTGTGCTCAATTTTGCCATCCCTTTTGATAACTAAAAGGCGCGACGAATCGCGAGGGGTAACAGGTGTTTGCGCTATTAGCTCCTTCGGTAGATCATAATAAAAGTCGCTTGTTTTAAGCTCGGTTTTTGGCAAGTCGTTCTTAATCATTTTAATCCCTTGTGTCGCAATATAAAAATAATCATAATTATATATATTATAAAGCATTTATTTTGCTTTTTCAACAGTTTTGAAAGGATTTTTACTATGTCATATAAGGAAATGATATTTTTTGGCTCAGCAACTGCTTTGGTTACGCCATTTAAAAATGGCGAAATTGATTATTGCGCACTTGAAAATCTTATAGAATACCAAATAAAAAACGGAACAGATGCCCTAGTTATTCTTGGAACAACAGGAGAGGCACCCACTATTTCTGAGGGCGAAAGAGAAAAGATAATTAAGTTCTCAAAAGATAAAGTTAATGGTCGTGTCCCACTTATAGTTGGCACAGGAACAAACTCAACAGAAACGACAATAAGATACTCAAAAAACGCACACTCCCTTGGGGCAAATGCAATTTTGTGTGTGACTCCTTACTATAATAAGCCAACCGAAAAGGGACTAATTGAACACTATAAAGCAGTGGCAAAAAATGTAGATTTGCCCATGCTTTTATATAACGTTCCATCGCGCACGGGGGTACGCCTTACAAAGGCTGTCTTAAAGGAGCTTTCTATGATTCCGAATATTGTAGGACTTAAGGAAGCTAGTGGAGATATGACTTTTTTTAAGGAGCTCACTAATGAGCTTGGTGAGTACTATAGCTTTTACACAGGTAATGATGATTTAACCTTTGATTCTCTCCTTGCTGGTGGGCAAGGGGTGGTGTCGGTTGTATCAAATGTTCTGCCAAAGGAAATGCACAAACTGTGCGAGCTTTTTAGGTCAGGAGAAGTGGAAGAAAGTAGAAAATTGCAAGAATATCTATACCCTTTGATAAAGGAATTATTTTACGAGACCAACCCTATTCCTGTAAAGAAAATGCTAAGCGTTTTAGGGCTTTGCAAGGATGAAATTCGCCTACCGCTTATTACCTCGCAAAGGGAACAAGAAATTTGCAATCTAATTTCAAAGTATGTCCTTAAAAATATTGACAAATTATGATATTTGTGTTAAAATAATAGAAAGTATTATTTTGAAAGGAGCAAAAGTATGATTTGTCCAACCTGTAATAAGGAAATCGAAGATGGCGTACTTGTTTGCGAGTACTGTGGTCAGGAATTTGTTTATGAGGAATATGAAGAAGAAGCAGCTGAAGAAGCAGCTGAAGGAGTAGCTGAAGGAGTAGCTGAAGAAGCAGTTGAAGAAACAGCTGAGGAGACAGCTGTTGAATCTGTAGAAAATGACGTTGAGGAGGTTGAGGTTGCTAAAAAGTCTTATAAGCGCTTTAAAATAACCGCATTCATCTTAGCTCTTTGTGGTATTGCTACAATGCTCACTCCTGTTGGCTTTGTCCTTTCTATTCTTGCACTCATATTCAATAGAGTATACAAGAAGAAGAGTGGCGAGACCTCCAAGATGGTAAAGGCAACAAAGGTTCTTGGTATTATCGTTCTTATCATTTCCACTATTGCTTCGGCAGTAATCATTATTGGCGGCGGTACATTTACAGTAAATAACTGGAGAGACTTCGAAAGATTCGGCAAGAGATTTGTTAGATGGGTTGAAGATTTCTTCAAGCTATTTAGAGTATTTAGATAATAAAACAAAGGCTTTCGCTTTGGCGAAGGCCTTTATTTTTTATATTTATTAAATAAGTAGGGAATTATAAAAAAGACGACTCTTGCGAGTCGCCTTTTATTTAATCTAGATTATCTAGAAAGTGTAACGTAGTAGAGCTCAGTAACAACTTCACCCTTCTTGTTTGTTTCAGAATAAGAGAATACAATAACTTGAACATCGTCAAATTCTGCAGAACCAACAGTGCTTAAGCTTTCACCGTCAGAAATTGCAGCATCAAGTGTTTCGATTTCAGTACCGTTTGTTTGGAAGAATGCGATTTCCTTAGAAGCTGTGTTCCAAATGCCACTCTTCTTTTCTGTTTCTTCATATTCATATGTTGTAACAGTATAGTAGTATTCGCTTACACCAACTACAACCTTGTCTTCGCCATTAACAGTTGGATTGTTGCATGTTGTACCGATTTCTTGTGTGCCAGTTGTTGTAACGAGGTAGTATGTTGTGAATATTTCACCAGTTTCGTCATCTTCGTCTGTAATAGAGCTGTAGATAACGGAATCAACTGTTAAGCCAACGCAAGTTGTATTTGTTTCTTTGTCAAACTTAACAACCTCTTTACCATCAGTTGTCTTATAGATAGCTTCGTTTGTTACGATAAAGTTCTTGTTGAAGCTGTTGATTTTTTCATACTCAGCAATAACATTGTTCTTTTCGTCGTAAAGTCTTACGAAATAGTCACCTTCAACATAGTATCTTGTGTCAGAAATAGCTGTGTAGCTGGTGCCTTCATCAGTAATTTCAAGCTCTTCAACCTTACCGTCGTTTGTGAGCCAAAGTGTTACAGTTGCGTCGTTGTTAACGCCATAGATGATTTCTTCACCGTCAATCTTGTAAGCCTCTGCTTTGTTTTCTGCTTTGTTAACAGTTTCGATAACGTCATCAAGATCCTCTAATGTATCAACATCGTTGATGATGTAATCAAGGCTGATGCTCTTGTAGTTGAGCTTCTTTGTGTTGTAAAGGTATGTATCAAGTACATAGCAAACGCCTTCCTTTACATAGTCATAGTCAGCGTCGAATACGTCAGAGTAGTCACCAACTGTTGATTCAACTTGAACTAAAACGTTACCATTGTTAAGAATGAATGATCTTGAAGATTCGTTAGAATAGTAAGCCTTTGAGTTTGTTGTGAATGTTTGAACATCAATTTGCTCAAAGTCAGAATTGAATACAAAAATCTTCTTGCCGTTAACAAGAACGTATTTGTCACCAGCAGGTGCCAAATCAGCAACAACGTCTTTCATTTGGTTCTCGTAGAAGGACTTAGCTACTTCAAGCTTGCCATCATTGTAGAAATAAAGGGCGTTGTTGTAAATAATTGCTTCGCAGTCGAAGTTATCAGGAACTTCTGGAATACCGTCAACATCTTCGGTGAGAAGACCGTTTTCGTTGTAAAGAGCGTATGTAACTTCTGTTTCATAAGTTTTGAATACAAGCTCAGTGTGTTGAACGCAGAAAAGGTTTTCTGTTAAGAAGCTGATAGAGTAGCTTTCGCTAGACTTAGTGCCCTTAGTATCTGTTTCACTGAAAACTTCAAGACCTGTGAGTACGTTGTAAACGTTATGTGTTGTTTCAAACTCTTCGTTTACTTCTGTTGTGTAGAGGAACTTTCCGCTAATGCCGTTGGCGTTTGTTCCATCAACATCTGTTTGGGACAATTTGCTATAACTTGCTTTGTCCTCTGGCTTTGTGCTTGAAACGGTGTCTACAAACTTACCACCACATGCTGTAAGAATGAATGGGAGGCAAAGAAGTAGGCAAAGTGCAAGCGCCATAATTCTTTTTTTCATTTTTTGTTCTCCTTTAAATAAAATGGTAACTTAATTATAATATATAACAAGTGTTTTGTCAATACTTTTTAATAAAATATTGCTAAATTAAAATATTTGTGAACAAACGGAAACAATGAGGAAAAAGGAGGCATTTTTGCCTCCTTTTTGTGTGTATTTATCGAGCTCGCGTGGAGCAACCTTTGATGCGATTTGTTGAGGAACCTCCTCGTATCTTACAAAGTGGAATGTAAAGTTTCCACGGCCTTGAGTCATTGCGCGTAGAGAAATTACATAGTCAACCATTTCGGATTTTGGAACCTCAGCCTCAACAACGGTGTATTTTGGACGATGTGCATCGGGCTCCATACCCATTACACGACCACGGCGCTTGTTAAGATCACCCATAACGTCGCCAACCATGTATTCAGGAACGCTAACCTTTAGTGTGCCGATTGGCTCTAAAAGTGTAGGCTGAGCATTTACAAGCTCCTTATATGCTAGGCGAGCCGCGAGCTTAAATGAAAGCTCGTTAGAGTCAACGTCGTGGTATGAGCCACCAGTTAAGTCAGCAGCTAGGTTAACCATTGGGTAGCCAAGAAGAACGCCTTGCTCCATAGCCTCTGTAAGTCCCTTTTCAACAGCTGGGAAGTAGTTCTTTGGAACCTCGCCACCTACAACACTAGTTGTAAAGGTCAATCCCTCGTTCTCATCATTTCTTGAGAATGTAATTTTAACGTGACCATATTGACCAGCACCACCAGATTGCTTTTTGTGCTTTCCTTCAACGCTGATTTTCTTCTTTATTGTTTCTCTATAAGCAATCTTTGGCTCAACAAGAGAAATGTTAACGCCATATCTGTTCTTTAGCTTGCAAACAACAGTGTCAAGGTGAACGTCGCCAATACCCTTAAGTAAAAGCTCGCCAGTTTCAACGAAGTTTTCATATTTAACGGTTTTATCCTCATCCAAAACCTTAGCTATTGCGTTTGCAACCTTGTCCTCGTCCTTGCCATCAAGCTTGATTGCCATAGTCATATTTGCTTCTGGGAAGTCGATTTTTCTGTACTCAGTGTCTGATTTTTCGCAAAGCGTATCACATGTGTTAGTGTCTGAAAGCTTCGCAATAACACCAATATCACCACAAGCTAGTGAGTCAACCTCGGTCTGCTTTTTACCACAAATTGTGTAAATCTTTGCAAATTTTTCGCTAGCACCGGTTGATACGTTCTTGAGCACCATATCCTTCTTTAATTCACCGTTCATAACCTTGAAGAAGGAGAAGCGACCAACGAATGGGTCAGAAATTGTTTTAAATACAAATAGCTTACATTCGCCATCGCGCTCGATAGCAACATCGTTACCATTAACGTCCTTTTCAACCTTTTTAGCTGTGTGACGTGGGAATGATTGTGAAATTGATGAAAGAATTGAGTAAATACCTCTCATGCTCTCGGAAGAACCACACCATACAGGAACGATAGAGCCTGTAATCATACCCTCGTGAAGCGCCAATGCGCACTCCTCCTGGGAGAACTTTTCACCCTCGAAGAACTTCTCAAGCATTTCCTCGTTGGTCTGAGCTACCGCTTCCATAAATACCATCTCGTACTTTTCAGCAATTTCAAGAC
>JAZNFR010000175.1:0-2533 GCA_045576055.1 Eubacteriales bacterium | reverse complement strand
TATCATTTTTTAAATAATTTTGGAAAAAAAGTCGCATTTTATTGACTAATTCAACGTTATTTGAAGATAGTGTACTTTAAAAAACAAAAGACCCACTCAAATAAGTAGGTCTTTTTTATGGTTGCGGAAAATTCTCTCGCTGTTTGTAAGGCAATACACTTTAGTGTAAAATGCATTTTAATTCAAAATTATACGCGAAGGCGCGCGCCATACAGTAATTTTTGATGAAAGAAATTCACCCTTAGTAATTCCCTCAAGGTCTAAAAGAGAGTTTATTTCCTTGTCACCAAGCGCAACGATTACATCACAGGGCAGAATACCTTTTGCCGATGCCCCTGCGAATTGGTCAACGTCCAAGACAAGCACACCGTTATGACCTGCCGTTGCAAATACTGTCATTTCACCGTCGGTTTCAATGTTTTTAAGCCTCATATCAAATAGAGTAATGATATTTGACTTGTTCTTTTTTTGTCTTTGATTGATTTTGGGCAAAAGAGGAGACTTAGCAAGCCTTTTAAGTGGCTCATACCTTACACCAAACTCACAAGGAAAATCTTCAAAGCCACTAACTTGGGGAGAAATCAGCCTGTAGTCGCCGTGTCTTACATCTTTAAAAATGCACCTTGTTTTAACTGAGCCCTTGTCCATACCTGTGATTTTTTCAAGTTCATGTGCTTTTTTAATACCCTTGGTATTTTTTGAATGTAAAACATTGAAATTAATGCTTTTTCCAAAGCCATGTTCCATCATAATCGGTTGATATTCCGTGAAAATAATGTTATTTTCAACCACGTCCCCGCTGTTTTCATACCAAACATGCAAATGCACAGAGTTGTTTACCATTATATTGTTATGAACATGTCGGTTAAAGCCCTCGCGTAGCTTTATACCACCATTTAAGCATAAATTATTGTAAATTTCATAATTTGATGAGCCATCGTCAAGGTCAATATCCCAGCCTCTGTCACAACGGAATCTGCTGTTTCGTATAATCGTTTTGCCAAGACTGTCAAGCTTTGCATACTTGTAAATTTCATTCTGCGCTAAGTCACTAAGATGCCAGAATCTGTCTCTACCCCATGAGTTAAAGCTACCGTGGTCACCCGTTTCCTTAACCGTGTCAAAAACATCGCATCCGTCAATTATATGACCACCAAACGTACCCTCAGAAATGTTTATTCCTGCACGGGACGCATCATAAATGCTTGTGTCAATGACACTAATACCATAAGACATAGAAATCTCAACACCAGTCGCCTGCTTTTCAACTATACCAACGTGCTCAATCAAGCAATCTTCAACGGAGCAGTTCTTAGGATATTCGTTGCTTTTTGGACCTCTTTTTTTGTCTATTTCAAGAAAGCTTTGACTCTTTGTGGCATCAAATAATGGATTCCTTACCGAGCTTGGCTTACCAACAAAGCAAACACCACTAGCTCCAAGGTCGCAAAAATGACATTTTGAAATCGTGATATTTTTGTTTTTGCCATCGACGAAAACGCCATTTGTACCAATATCAAAAAATGAGCATTTAGAAACTGATGAGTCACTTGAATTTGTAAAATAAATCGCACCACCTCTATATATGGTCCAGTCACTTCGTAAAAGTGGCTCGTTTGTTAACATAAAGGTTCTTTTCGCGCGTCTAAATTTTATATTTTCAACGGTTACGTTTTTACAATTCTTAAATACAAAAAAGCTTGAATTTACGCAAATTTCAGCACTATCTAAGCTATGTCCCTCTTTTAAAATAACATAAACACGTCCATTTTCCTTATCAAAATACCATTCCCCAGGCAGAGTCATCTCCTCACGCACGTTTTCTATGTACTTAAAATCGGAGTGCATACCCATTTGCCTGTTATTTTGCCATCCACCAATGTAGGTAAGGCTTCCGTTTTCATCCTTGCCAGTTACCTCATAGGAAAAGCCACCCCAATTGTGCAGGTGCATTGCGTGTATGTAAGCACCACGTGGATTTTTCCATTCGTCAGCCTTAGCTCGTGACAAAACGTCTCTTGAAAAACCACCGAAAATTTTTATATTAGGATTATATTTAGGGAAGCGTGCCATTTGGTATTTTTCGCCGTTTATATAAAGCGCATCAGCATCATATTTCGTGCTTGCAGAGAATATGCCATTACCCTCATCTACCCAGCCGTCAATTTTGATAGAGCCTTGTATAGTGGTGTTGCTTTCTCCTCGAATCTCGATATTTTTGCCCTTAACTAAAATCGCGCTTGTTAGATTGTAAATACCATTTTTTAGAGAAATAATCGTTTTTTCGCCCTCTTTATGACAGGTAAAGCCCACGCCCTTTTTGCTACAAATCAAAGCGGAAAGCTTTTTGTAAGACAGCTTTTTTAGATACTCCTCGCGATTTTTAGCCTCTTTTTTGTCCTCAAACACCTCAAAATAGCAAAGGCCAATCGGCAATTTTTTATAAAGAAGCTCAGAAGAGACACCAAAGCCATATTTCCCCTCGTTTTGCGTTAAATAGGTATAAAACATAATCCACCTCAAAAGCATTTTT
>JAZNFR010000174.1:0-8188 GCA_045576055.1 Eubacteriales bacterium | reverse complement strand
GCTTGAATATCTTAATTTATTTTACCACTTAATTATCACTATGTCAACAAAGTAAAAAAACAATTGAAAAAATATTTTTTTGTAAAATATTGTTATTGATTTCTTATATTATATATGCTATACTTTAAAATGAAATATTATGTGTAGTACTTAGGAGCAAACATGATAGAGATTAATAACTTAGTTAGAAAATTTGGAAATAAATATGCTGTTGATGACGTTTCCTTCACCATCAAGAATGGCGAAATTGTAGGCTTTCTTGGTCCGAACGGTGCAGGTAAATCAACTACAATGAATATGATAACAGGATACCTTTCACCCACCTCTGGAACTGTTTTAGTTGACGGAATTGATGTTTTTCTTGAGCCAACCAAGGCTAAGGGAAAAATCGGTTTTTTGCCTGAACAGCCACCACTTTATATCGATATGACTGTTTGGGAATATCTTTCCTTTGTTTTCGATTTAAAGGGCTGTGATTTTAACAAAAAGGCTCACCTAAACGAAATTTGCGATCTTGTTAAAATTGCAGATGTTAAGAAGAAGCTTATAAGAAATCTTTCAAAGGGTTATAAGCAAAGGGTTGGCATTGCCTCAGCTATTATTGGCAATCCTGAGATTATTATATTCGACGAGCCAACTGTTGGTCTTGACCCTAAGCAGATTATTGAGGTTAGAAACCTTCTCCGTTCTCTTGGCAAGGACCACACTGTTATACTTTCAACCCATATTTTGCCTGAGGTTCAAGCTATTTGCGATAGAATCATTATTATTAATGAGGGCAAAATAATTGCCGATGAAAAGACATCTCATCTCAACCAAACGCTTGGTCAAAACAATCGTTTCCGTGTTAAAATTGCAGGTCCATCGCGCGAGGTTATTAATCTTTTAAGAAATATACACAGTGTAACGCGTGTAACACAGGACGGCGTACGCGACGGCGACGCGTTTTCTTACATAATTGAATACTCTGGCGCTGTTGATATAAGAAAAATGCTCTTTACAGCTCTTGCATCAAAGGGCTGGCCTATCCTTGCTATGGATGGCGTTGAAATCACGCTTGAGGACCTATTCATAAAGCTAATTGACGAAAAGAAAGGAGAAAATAAGTAGTGCTCGCAATTTACAAAAGGGAAATGCACTCCTATTTCACAACTGCAACTGGATATATTTTTCTTGCTATTTCTCTTGCAGTTACTGGCTTTGTATTTTCTATTACAACATTCTTTAACCAAAGCCCAACATCGGACACATCTAGCTACTTCTCCATCATTCTTTTCCTTATGATGGTGGTTTTGCCAATCCTTACAATGCGTAGCTTTAGTGAGGAAAGAAGAACAAAAACTGAACAGCTTCTTTTGACCTCCCCCAATTCAATTATTTCTCTTGTTTTGGGCAAATTCTTTAGCGCATTCACAATGTACATAATTTACCTTGTACTTTCTTCATTTAATTTCGTAATTCTATTTATTTACACACCAGAAACATCATCTCCACCTAATATGGCGATGATTCTTGGCAACTTCTTTGCCCTTATTTTGCTTGGCATGTGCTTTATTGCAATAGGCATTTTCGTTTCAACATTAACTGAAAATATGTTTGCCTCTGCTGTAATTACTGTCGGCTCACTTTTTGGTCTTTTAATTATCAACGGAATCGGCAATCTTTTAAGTGGCGAAGCGTTTTACGTTGTTCGTGTAATTATTAACTGGTTATCTATTTTTGCAAGATTTGATGCGTTTGTTTACGGCTACTTTGACGTGGGCGCTCTTATCTATTATCTTTCTATCACTGGCATCTTTTTATTCTTGAGTGAACGTGTTTTCCAAGCACGTCGTCTCTCATAAGGAGGTGTTGCTATGGATTTTTTAAAGAAATTTTCAAACAAGCGTAAGATGAAATACGGTGTTGTTTTAACCGGATTTTTGGCAATTATTGTCGCTATTGTTATTTTGTTTAACGTTTTGATTACATTCCTTGGCAATCGCTTTAACTGGTTTTTTGATATGACAGATGAGCAAATATACACAGCCTCCCCTGAGTTTATAACAGCAATGACTGAAATAAACAAGGATTCCGAGCTTGAAATTGTATTCTTTGCTTCAAAGGATATCATTGATTCTGCTTATTCATCAAGCGTTGCTGATGGCGTTGGACTTGCTTATGTTAGCCAAACCGCAAACCAGCTTGCTGAAAAGCTTGATAATGTTAAGGTTTCTTACCGTTCAGCTGACGACTATGACTTTGTTAACCAATTTAAGCTAGCAACAAACGACCAAAAGATTGACGAGGAAACCGTTGTTGTTATGCGTACCGACGTTGAAAAGCCAGAGGACGGCAATCTTACCCAATTTGAAATTTACAATGTTGGTAGCTTCTATGTAAGTGATTCAAGTGGCTCACTATTCGCTTACAATGGCGAGGTTATGCTTGTTGAGGCAGCTATTCGCTTAACCACTGATGACGAGCCTGTCGTTTACTTTGTTGTCAACCACGACGAATGTGTTGACAATGTTGTTGATTCAAATGGCGACTTTGTCCAAGTGCCAACTATTACTAAGTTAACCTCTCTTTTCCTAAACGCTGGCTATACCTATCGACCAATTGATATGGCAGAGAAAATATATACCTGCGAATGTGGAAAGCAATATAGCCCTCTTTGGGACTGGCAAATCGATATAAATAGCGAAAACACCAAGCTTGAGATAGTAATTGATGAGCACGGAAACGAAAAGACGCTTCTAGTCCCTGGCTTTAAATGCTTGGCAGGGGGATGCGATAGTATTGAAAAGCCTATTTACCTTGAGGACCTGGCAAAAAGAGAAAAAATGCCATCTGATGCCCGTGCACTCGTTATTTATGAGCCAAAAATGGACTATCAAGAAAGCGAAATCCGTTTGCTTGAAAGCTACCTTTTGAAAAAGGGCACTGTTTTGACATTCCTTGATTCCTCAAAATCCACAACAGAAATGAAAAACCTTTACGGCTTCTTTGAAATTTGGGGTGGAATCAAAATAAAATCAACAAAGGTGAGCGATTCATTTAATAGCGTAAATGGTGGCTTTGAGGCTGTTGTTCCTTCAAATGACGCAACAAAGTCCTATTTCCCTAACCTACCAAACTCTGAAAGCAAGCCTGTGTTTAATAATTCAGTATATATAGAAATAGACCCTCTTAAGCTCCCTGGAAAGGCGCAAACTGGTGACTATTCCTTTACTCAATCAGAATCAATCATAAAAGCCTCAAATGTTGCATCTCAAAGAAACGCAACCCTTATGTCTATCACAAACACAGTTAATACTGTTGAAAATCAAGGTGGTGGCGACTGGGGTAACGTTGACTTTAGCTCATATTTAATGGTTTGTGCAAGTGGTGACTTTGCCGATGATGACCATATTATGCTCTCACCAACCAACACACAAATCTTGCGTTCACTAATTCGTTCAACTACTAGTGCGCAAATTTACCCAACAGATGTAGAATTTAAGGTGTTCAACGATTACAGCCTCAATATTACATCAACTGAAAAGGTTGCTGCCTTTGGCATTTGTATAGCAATTCTTCCTATTATCTCCTTAGCCGTTGGCGCTGTTATAATTATTAGGAGAAAACGCAGATGAGTGAAAACAAGCAGCAGCTAGAAACTAACGAAACAGAAGTAGTAGCTAAAAAGTCTAACACTTCTGAGAAAAAAATTATCACCTTCTCTATTTTAGGTGCCGTTTTACTCGCGCTTATAGTGTCAGTTGTTCTTGTGCTTACGCTTGTTAAGGAGCCAGAGGAGGAATCAATATTTGATATTTGGGAGGGCGAGGCTGCATTTGGAAATGCGGCACACCTTGCCTACCCTATGATTGACGACCACAATGACGTTATAAAGCTTGAGGTTGAAAACGAAAGTGGCACATTTACCTTCTTACAGGTTTGGGACGAGGGTTCAGCCACAAACGTTTGGCGCATGGAAGAATATAAGGACGTAGCGATTAACAAAACCGCCTTTGAAATGCTCCGTATGCACGTGTGCACGCAAACAACAAAAACTCCAATGCGAAACGTAACAGAAAAGCAAATGCAGGACTGGGGCGTTGACTCCTCCTGTAAAACTAAATACACCCTATACTTTAAGGAAAATGGGCAGGAAAAATCCTACACTGTAAGGATTGGTAAGCCAGCAAACGAGTCTGGTGGAACATACTGTGCTTACATTGAGGGTAGAAACCATATATATAAGTTTGGTGGGGACGCCTGTGAATATGTTTTCCGTTCTAAAACATCATACCTTAACCCAACTATTTCTACATTTTTCCAAAACGACACTTTTGCCCTTTTAGGTATAGACGCTTTTGAAATCTCTTTAACAAAGCAAAGTAATATTTCTCCAGTAGTTAAAATAAATGTTAACGAAAGAGATGATACAGCTGTTGATTTTAAAGCTACTTATTCAGAAGAGATTTTGGGCAAGAAAAGAACAACTGTTGCATCAACCTCATACCTTAATTCAGTTTTCTCAACTCTTTATGTTAAATTTGAGGGAAATGATGTAATGGCTATTGACCCAGATGAGGAAACATTAAAGAAATATGGGCTTAGTGCATCTGATGAGAAATATCTAATTAGTGTTACCTTTGCAAGCTCGGCTTCCTTTGCAAGTCCATCTTATCAAAATAGAGAGCCTGAGCTGTTTGTCAGCCGTGAAATTGACGGATATTACTACGTTTTATCAAAATATCATCAAAGAAATATGATTGTTCAGGTAAACAAAAACGCCCTTCCTTTCCTTGGCGAGGACGAATATTCACTAATCAAGTGGACTGACGTAACCTCAATAACCACAGGATTCTTTGAATCCCTTTGTAAGAGCACAGAGGAAGACATCCCTGGCATTGATAAAATCATTGTTAAATCCTTCAAAAACGAGGACGAAAAGACATATAACGAGGAAGTTTTCAACCTTTTCTATGACGAGGCTGCTGACGTTTTACGTGTAAAGGCACAAAACAGTGGGCTTGAATTCATAGACGACAATAACCCACCAACATCCTACGATAGAAACTGGTTTAGAAACCTTTATCGTTATTTTCTAACCTATCCATTTATCTACAATTTCAACACAATGACTAGTGAAGAAATTGCAAAATACGAAAAGGATGAAAATATTGCCTACTCTATCACTGCATATTTAGGTGATGGCAAGGTGGTTAGATACACTTACTACAAAATTGATGTAAATCTTGCTTTTGAAAAGGCAGAAGAGGGCATCCATCTTGGAAACGGCAACGTGGATTGGGGTGCACCCGTTTACGACTACACATCATCTATGACCTATATACGCAAGGTTTGCAAGGCAGTTGATGTACTTCTTTCTGGCGAAAGATTAACACCTGAGGATGAATTATTATAAAAGGAAGGACCTTTATTATGGAATATAAATACGGTTATTTTAACGAAAGTGGAGATGAATTTATAATCACCTCTCCAAGCACACCTCGTCCGTTTGACAACTTCTTGTTTAACGACGCTTGCTACGCAAACGTTCACCAAACGGGTATTGGTTGCTTTGACTATCAAATTAACGGCACTGAGGGCATTCAGCTTTACACAGGCGTTGGTCGTATCTGCGACTACGACGTTTTTGGTAAGGACCACCTCTACAACCGTCTTGTTTTCATTCGCGACAATGAAACTGGCGAATTTTGGACCCTCAACTGGGAGCCTGTTTGCCACCCATACCAAAGCTACAAATGTACTCAAGGTCTTGGCTACACAATAGTTGAGAATAAGACATGTGACACTATGGCGAAATTGCGTCTATTTGTACCAACTGGCAACGACGCTTGTGAAATTTGGAAATTGTCAGTTAAGAATGAGGGAAATAAAAAGCGCTCCTACTCTATCTTTACATATAGCCAAATTCAATTCAAATTCAAATGGGGCTTTGACAGCTACGGCGACACCATGTATCGTGGCACACGCTTTGATGCTGAAAGAAACACATTCTATATGAACAAGCACCCATTCATTAAGCCTCATAACTATCTAACAGCATTTATGGTAGCTGACGAAAAGATTACCGGTAGTGAGGGCTGCCAAAACGTATTTATAGGCGAATATGGCACAATTGCTTCGCCTCAAGTAGTACGTGAGGGCATTAGCCATAACTCCATCGGCTCTGCAAATGCAACCATCTGCTCTCTCCGCTTTGATATTGAGCTTAACGCAGGCGAGAACAAGGATATTTCACTTCTTCTTGGCGCTGGCGAGTGTGAGGACGATAGCATTAGAATGGCTGAAAAATACCTCTCAAAGCAAGACGAGTATTTTGAAGCAACAAAGAGCTACTATAAGGCACTTTACTCAAAGAACCATATTACAACTAATGACGAGCACTTTGACCGTCTAATCAACTTCTGGGGCAAGCACGCAACACACTTTGGCGCTACCTGGTGCCGTTGGGGCTACAATGGCTACCGTGATATTGTTCAACACGGATTTGGCGTTGTTGCTTTCAAGAATGAAAGAACAAAGCAAATCTTGAAGGAAGCTATTCAAAACCAATATTCAAGTGGTATGGCTGTTCGTGGTTGGAACCCAGTTGACACAAAGGCTTACTCCGACTCTGCCCTTTGGCTTGAGTTTACTCTTACCGCTTATCTCCGTGAGACAGGCGATGTTGAGTTCTTAAATGAGGTTTACCCATTCAGAGACGAGGGCGAGGCTACAGTTCTTGGTCATATGGACCGTGCGCTTGACTTCCTTGAGTCTAACAAGGGTGAGCACAACCTACTTCTTATCAAGTTTGGTGACTGGAACGACTCATTAACCGGCGTTGGTAAGGAAGGTCGTGGTGAGAGTGTATGGCTCTCAATCGCTTATGCACAAGCTCTACTTGAAATGGCTGAGCTTGCTAAATTCCTTGGTATGCCCGAAAAGGAGCAAAACTATCTTGCACGTCGTGAAGCTATAAAGACTGCTATTAACGATAATGCTTGGGACGGCGAATGGTATAGACGCTGCTACACAGACAACGGCTCTCCTCTTGGTTCAAAGGAAAACAAGTATGCTAAAATGTTTATGGAGCCACAATGCTGGTCACTTATCTCTGGTGTTGCTTCTGAAGAAAGAGCAAACACAATTATCAATGCTATGAACGAGCATATGGCAACCCCTGTTGGCTATCTACTTCTAACTCCTTCATATAAGGAATTTGACCCAACCATCGGTCGTATTTCTTCTATGGAGCCTGGCATTTGTGAAAACGGTACTATCTACTCACATACAAACATTTGGATGATTCTAGGTCTTCTTAAGTACGGCAAGGCTGATCTCGCTTACGAGCTATTTAAGAAAATTGCTCCTGGCTATATAATCGGCGACAACACCGAAATTAAGAACAAGTGCCTACCATATATGTTCTCTAACTGTTACTTTGGCCCTGAGCACAGAAACAGCGCGTTCCAAATGGAATACAGCTGGATTACAGGCTCTGTTGCTTGGTACACAAACACTATGGAGAACTACTTAGTTGGTCTTCGTCCAACCTACGAGGGACTTGTTGTTGACCCACATCTACCATTTGATAAGGCAACAATGACACGTGAGTTCCGTGGTGCTACTTATGAAATTTCAATTTCAAATCCAAACGGTAAATATAAGGCTGACGCACTTGATATCACTGTTGACGGCAAAGCAATTGATGGAATTATTGTTCCAGACTTTAAGGACGGAAAGACACACAAGGTTGTTGTAACTGTTAAATAATCAACCTTTCCAAGTTGCTATCGCAACCTAACTCCATTTGCACAAAGGAAGCTGTTGGCATTAAGGACGGAAAGAAAAAAGCAAAAAAAGAGGCTCTATTTCCGAGCCTCTTTTTGTTTAATATTTTTATTTTATTTCTTGCTCTATATCATCAAAAATAGGGCTATCAAAAAACTCTCGTATTGTTATCTCAAGACCATCACAAAGCTTTTTAATAGATACAACTCCTGGATTTTGACTTTTCTCGTTCAACATACTGTAAACCGTCGATGGGGAAACACCCGAAATGTTAGCAAGGGCATTTGTTGCAATTTTTCTTTCGTTGCAAAGCTCTATTATTCTCTTAGCAACAGCTTCTTTTGTATTCATATGCCCTCCTTTAAAGTTTCTATACCAATATTTTACCCAAATAAGCGATATATCGTGTGCGATA
>JAZNFR010000173.1:0-1613 GCA_045576055.1 Eubacteriales bacterium | reverse complement strand
ATTGTTTTGCGCATTTTATTAGAAATCACGCCAAAAATAGCTCAATTTGTGATTTATATGCTGATTTTCTTTACTTGGTTGAAAAAATCACTAAAGACGCCACAATTAGGCTAAAAGTGGCAGAAAACAACAAAACAGCGTCACCTGGCGCTTTATCAAGCTCAAACGAGCCAAGCGCAGCCTATTTCACCAAAGATCAAGTAAAAAAGATGTCTCGTGAGCAAATTGCTAGAAATTACAAGATTATTCGAGAAAGTCAGCAAAAATGGTAGAACACAAGTGTCTTTGCGCCGATTTTGAGTGCTTCAGGCCTTGTAAGGCTTACAGAGGGTGATTTTTGGTGTTTTCCCGTTGTTGACGCAGATTTTCACGTTTGCCGCCTTGACGTCGCAAAAACCAACCTTCTCGGGCGTGTAACGCACGCGACTCTAAATACGTATATGCCGTTTGTCCAAAAAGAAAGCTCTTTAAGCTAAAGATGAGTGGAAACAGCGGCAAAAGCTAGATCCTGCTTTCTCGCAAAATTGTATTAGGAGATAGTTATGGCGTATTCAAATTTCATTCCATCCGTTTGGTCGGAATCAATCAATCGCGAGCTCGAAAGAGCTTGCGTATTTGCAGAGGACTGCAACAGACAATACGAGGGCGAGGTGTCACAAAAAGGCGACAGCGTTCACATTCTCGGTGTTGGCAAACCCACAATCAAAGCGCTTGATCGCGAAAACGCAAGCGGACAAATCGATGAGGCCGAGGAAATCGAAGACACATCCGTTATTCTCGGCATCAACCAAATCAGATATTTCAATTACAAGGTGGGCGACATTGACAAAGCTCAAGCAATTGGCGGCTTAATGGATTCTCTTTCCGAGGAAACAAGCGAAGGACTCGCAAGCGAAATAGACAAGTACATTGCAAACATGGTCCTCAGCGAAAACGTATCAAAGCTTTCAGAAAGCGACACAGTTGTGACAAAGGAAAACGTGCTTTCAATCCTTGACGACGCAATTCAAGCGCTCCAAGAAAACGACGTCAACATGGCTAGCGGCGTTACCGTTACAGCTTCGCCACGCTTTTATAAGTTGTTCAAGCAAGCATATGCTTCAAGCTCTACAGACAACACTGAAGCCATCAAGAACGGCAAAGTGGCAACATACGGAAATGTAACCATCAAGCTTTCAAACAATGTTGCAAGAACCTCCGGCGGAGCCACCGACAACATCATGATTCGAACAAAACGAGCTATCGCTTTTGTAAACCCTGTAACATACACAGAGGCATATAGACCCGAAAAGTCTTTTGCCGATGCAGTTAAGGGGTATGCTCTATTCGATGGCAAGGTTGTAAGACCAAAGGAAATCATCAACATCAACGTAAAATATGCATAAAAGCAAACCGAGCAGGATCGTCTTGCTCGGTTTTTCCTCACCCTGTGGATGATTTTCAGCATTTTTCGAATATTTATTCTATTTATTCGACAATTTTGTAATATTTATTCATAATAAGTATTTGTAAAATTTATTTAACAAGACCAAGTGGATAATTTTTAGTTTTGATCAAATTAATAAATATTCATAAACATTAATTTTCGATAGTAAATTAAAGTAGGCAAAGCC
>JAZNFR010000172.1:0-2435 GCA_045576055.1 Eubacteriales bacterium | reverse complement strand
TGCTGGCTACCATCAATACACCAAGAATGATACAAATAATTCTAGCTGTTGACTTTTTCATCTTTATTTCTCCTCAAATTTTATTTTTAGTTGTGGGTCCTTTGGCTTCTTTTTGGAAATTAAAACTCCTGTTGCTGGAATTTTAATTTTTCTGTAGCTTTCCTTTGCCTCGGGATATTTCTTTTCATAATCTGTTAGAACCTTTTTGATTTTTTGATTTTTCTTCAGGTTCATTGCGAAAACAACAGTTCCTATAGAGGTTCTTGTTGTTTTTATAGGAATAAGTGAAGGTCTAATGAGAATTGCCTTTGATTCAGAGTTTATCATCATTATATACTCATCACTTGTTTCATATACTATTTTAACTATCTTTGAAGCATCAGAAAATGCCTTTTTAAGCTTTTTCCTTGAGCCCTGTGTCTGATATTGGCTCATTGGAACTCTTACAGCTTTTCCGTTTTCAAAGAAGAAAATAACCCTTTGTTCTTCACTATATGACGGATTAATCTTCATAAAGGCAACCTTTTCGTCATTGTCGAAGTTTAAGTGCTTTGGAACATAAATTCCCATTTCTGATGCTTTGCAAAGGTCAAAGTCGGACATTTTTGCAAAGTAAAGCTGAGCCTTGTTGGTAAAGAATATTATTTCGTCCTTGTTTCTAATTTCAGCCTCATAAACAATTTCGTCGTCTTCCTTAATCTTTTGCTCGGAATTACCACGCAAGGATTGCTGTGTTATTTTCTTTAGATAGCCATCCTTTGTAAAGAATAGATGAGCCGAATAGTCCTCTATCATGCTTTCTTTCGAGAATGTCTTTATCTCATCGGAATCGATGATTTGTGTTTTTCTTGGCTTACCATATTTCTTTTTAATATCATTTAATTGCTTAATTATTACAGCCTTCATCTTGAGCTCGTCATCAAGCACAGCCTTGATTTCTGCAATTTCCTTTTGCAAAATATCAATGTCCTGAAGGCGATTCATAATGTATTCTCTATTCAAATGACGGAGCTTGATATCAGCGATATACTCTGCTTGCTCTTCATCAACCTCAAAGCCCTTGATAAGGTTCGGAATAACCTCCTCATCCTTTTCTGTTTCTCTTACTATTTTTACTGCCTTGTCAATATCAAGCAAGATTTTGCCAAGACCAAGCAAGAGGTGAAGCTTATGGCTCTTTTTGTCAAGGTCGAATATATATTCGCGACGAAGACAATTGGTTCTAAATTTAATCCACTCTGTTAAGATGTCTTTAACACCGAGCTGCTTTGGAGAGCCATCGATTAAAACGTTAAAGTTGCACGGGAAGTTATCCTCAAGTGGAGTGAATTTATAAAGCTTTTGCATGAGCTGATCTGGGTCTGTTCCACGCTTCAAATCGATTGTAAGCTTAAAACCGTTTAGGTCGATTTCATCGCGGACACCTGTAACCTCTTTTAGCTTTCCTGCCTTAAAAAGGTCATTTATATCCTTTATTATTGCCTCAATTGAGGTTGAATAAGGAATTTCTAAAATTTCAATGCAGTTTTCATCTTTATCATAAACATATTTTGCACGTAGCTTAATTGGGCCCTTACCTGTTTCGTAAACCTTTTTCATTTGCTCACGGTCGTAAACAACTGAAGCGCCACCTGGGAAGTCTGGTGCTTTTACTATGTCAAGTATTTTTTCTACATCTGTGCGGGGGGAACGCAAAAGTGCGATTGTCGCATCACATATTTCTTGTAGGTTGAAGGAGCAAATTGAGGATGCAAGACCAACGGCAATACCTAAGTTGGAGGAAACTAGGATATTAGGGAATGTTGTTGGCAAGAGTCTTGGCTCCTTTGTTGTGCTATCGTAGTTATCAACCATATCGACAGCGTTTTTGTCAATGCCAGAAAAGATTTCTTGGCAGAAGGTATCAAGCTTCGCCTCTGTATATCTTGATGCGGCAAATGCCATATCACGGCTATATTGCTTACCAAACGAACCCTTTGAATCAACAAATGGATGCAAAAGAGATTCGTTAGCTGCGGTTAGACGCACCATCGTTTCGTAGATTGAAGCATCACCGTGTGGGTTTAGCTTCATTGTAGCACCAACGATGTTAGCGCTCTTTGTACGTCTGCCGTGCAAGAGTCCCATTTTATACATAGTATAAAGGAGCTTTCTATGTGCTGGCTTAAAGCCGTCAATTTCAGGGATGGCACGAGACACCATTACGCTAACTGCATAAGGCATATAGTTAGTTTCAATTGTCTCGGTTATCGGCTGAAGCATTGGCTCACTTTCTACATATCTTTTCTTTTCTTGCTTTTTATTAATCTTCGCCATTTTTTCCTCCTATCACACGATGCGCGCACGCACGTATCATTCTGTTATAGATTGCCAAGGACTCACCATCATCGTTTGGGAGGTGAGCATAAACGGTATCGACCCCTAGGTCGTCCGCC
>JAZNFR010000171.1:0-12257 GCA_045576055.1 Eubacteriales bacterium | reverse complement strand
CTATCGCCAAAAATCTCTTTTTCATAGCTTCTCCTTAAAATAAAATCAACTAAATTATATCACAATTCGACATAAATTTCAATAGAAATCAAACAGTCAAGATTTGTAGGGGACGGCGCCCTCGACGTCCCGTAAACCAATGCTAAAACAAAAAACTACCCGATTAGGTGGTTCCTCGTTTTGTCACGCCCGGCAGGAGGCATTTTCTTGTGAAAATGTGCATCGGCACGGCTTATGCTTGCAAGCAGACAACGCCTTTGCCTTGCAGCCGAACCTAATTCGCGATAAATCGCGAGGCAGGTCGAATACGCCAAGCGTACCAACAAAGCAAAAAAGACAGTACCGAAATGGTACTGTCTTTTTGTTGGCGCGCCCGGCAGGCATTCCTTCTTGCATTTTCCAAGGCATAATTCGCACTTGATGTTAGTGCCTTGAAAAATGCTTCGGTCAACGCCTAAAACCATTCCCCGAAAGGTTTTTTAACGGCTACTTCGAATCCTGCCGATGAAGTTTGCAAATGAAATAAAAATGGTAGCACTCACGAGAAGTACTACCATTTTTATTTTGGCGCGCCCGGCAGGATTCGAACCTGCGACCTACCGGTTCGTAGCCGGGCACTCTATCCGCTGAGCTACGGGCGCGTCTATTTGCTAAGTGCGACTAATATATTATCACATAAATCCTAAATTGTCAATAGCTTTTTTCAAAATTCTTATTTTTAAAATTCGCATTTTCCCATTGATAAAATTTATCAACTATGCTACAATTTATATGTAACTCGTTACATATTTTGCCACCAAGGCGTTAAAATGAGGTTAATATGAAAATATCTACTGAAATTCACTCAACATCAATGCACGTAGGAGAAGCAAAGGCGATAGAGCTTTTAGCCAAGGCTGGCTTTGACTGCTGGGACTTTTCTATGTTTGAAATGGTACGCCTTAACTGGAACACTATGGAAATCATTGAAAACGATCACCCGTTAAATGGCAACCAGTGGCGCGATTTTGCAAAAAATCTACGTCACATAGCTGACGAATGTGGCATCGAATGTAACCAATCCCACGCACCATTCCCATCAAAGATTGTAGGAATGGACTATCTTAAGCGCGCAATAGAGTGTACAGCCATTGCAGGTGGAAAAATTTGCATCATTCACCCTGACAATAATGCCTCTGCCGAGCAAAATGCCGAAATGTATAACGCGCTTTTGCCTTTTGCAAAGGAGCACGGCGTTAAAATTGCAACAGAAAATATGTGGAACTGGGAAAAGGATGCCCCAACAAGTTGCTTTGCCGCCTGCTCAACAAGTGAAAGCTTTTGTAAGCATATAGACGTTGTAAACGACCCATATTTAGTAGCTTGCCTTGACCTAGGACACGCCGAAATGCGTGGCTCAGGAGATGGCGCGCCCAATATGATACACGCGCTTGGCAGTCGCTTGCAGGCACTACACATTCACGATAATGACTGCCTACACGATAGCCATCAAATCCCATTTTCGATGAATATGGACTTTGTTGCAATTGCAAAAGCTTTAAAGGACATAAACTATCAAGGTGAATTAACCCTCGAGGCAGACAGATATTTAAACGCTTATAATAAGGAAAATGTTGCCCAGGGCGTTTGCGAGCTTGCCAAGAGTGCAAGAAGGCTAGAAGAATTAATAAAGGAAGCATAATTATGATTATCTCAACTACTAAAGAAAACAGATGGCAAAACGGCAAGAAAGCCGACACGGGAATAAAGCTGACCTTTGGCGAGAAAAAGCAAAAAATCAGAGGCTTTGGCACTTGCTTTAGTGAGCTTGGCGCAAAGGCACTGAATACACTAAAGCCCGAGGATAAAAAAGCATTTCTTGACGAGCTTTTTGACTCTGATAAGTGTAACTTCAACTATTGCCGTACTCCAATAGGAGCTAGTGACTTTTCACTTGATTTTTATTCATATAATGAAACAGACGGCGATTACGAGATGAAAAGCTTCTCAATCGAGCGCGACAAAAAGCTACTTTTACCACTCATAAAAGAGGCTGTTAAGCGCCAAAATGATATGCAAATGTTTGCATCCCCTTGGTGCCCACCACTATGGCTTAAGACTAAGCACACATACTCAAATGGAGTATTTAACCCAACCCCCGAAAACTACAAGGCTTATGCTCTTTATTTTAGAAAATATGTAGAGGCATATAAGGAAAACGGCGTACCCCTTGTCCATATTCATCCACAAAATGAGCCTTGCTCAAACCAAGTTTTCCCATCCTGTGTTTGGACAGGCGAGAAAATGGCTGACTTTATAGGTGGCTATCTAGGACCAGCCCTTGAGGGTACCGGTGTTGATATTTTCTTTGGTACAATAAACGGACCAGAGGGAGACCATCGCAAATTTTATACAAGATACCACAACTACCTAGGCTACGCAATGCAAGATGAAAAGGCTAGAAAATACATCAAGGGCGTTGGCTACCAATGGGCAGGCAAGTACGCACTTGACCAAACACGTGATGACTACCCAGACCTTGAAATTATTCAAACAGAGAGCGAATGTGGTGGAGGCGAAAATTCTTGGGAGCATATGATGTACATTTTCGAGCTTATGCGCCAATATTTTAGGCACGGTGCATCCGCTTATGTATATTGGAACATTGCACTTGAGGGAGATTCCTCAAGCACCTGGGGCTGGTGCCAAAACTCGCTTATGCACGTAGTTGACGGCGAGCCAAACTACACCCCTGAATTTTACCTTATGAAGCACTTTGCTCATTTCGTAAAGCGTGGTGCACACTACATACGTATAAATGGCGAGTTTAGCAGTATGTGCGTAGGCTTTGAAAACCCAAATGGCGAAAAAATTGTCGTTGCCTGTAACCCATATAAGGCTGAAAAAGCAATAGAAATAGAGGGTAAAGCATACATCCTGCCCGCCGAGTCAATTAATACAATAGTGATTGATTGAGGTTGAGAATGTAGGGGAGGGGCTTGCTCCTCCCGTTAATAGGAGAAAATATGATAAAAGTATTCAATGGGGGTCTGCTTGACTCAAACACCTACGTTTATTCAACCGATACAAGACACGCTATGATAATTGACTTCGGCGTACCATTTGAAAAGGTTAAAGAATACGTGGATGAAAATAATCTAACAGTTGACTATTTAATTTCAACCCACGGACACTACGACCATATAAACTACGTTGGCGACTATAAAAAGGAATACCCAAATGCTAGTCTTATTTGCCACGAAAAAGAGCTTGAGCTAATTCGCGACCCTGAGGGCAACTTATCGCTCTACTTTGGGCTTTATAATTCCTATGATGTAGGCTATACAGCAGTAAAGGACAATGACTTTGTTTCACTAAAAAATGGTGGGGAGAGTGTCGACTTTTCTATCCTTCACGCACCGGGACACACAAGTGGCTGTATTTGCCTTTATAACGAAAAGGAAAAAATAATGTTCACAGGCGACGTCCTTTTTGCCCAAGGCTATGGGCGAGTTGATTTAAAATACGCAAGTCCTGGTGATATGATAAAATCACTAAACAAGCTTTATACCTACAAGGGCGTTAAAATTTACCCAGGGCACGGTATTTCCGGAATAATATAAAAGAAAAAGGAGGCAAATAGTCTCCTTTTTTATTGCTTATTTATTATTAACCAAATCGTCAAGATTGATTTTTACAAACGCTGGGTAGCCTCCTTTGTGCAAAGGGAGGTGTCAACGCAGTTGACGGAGGGATTGAAAAATTAATTATTAACTAAATCGTCAAGATTGATTTTTACAAACACCGGGCGTTCATTCGGCGTATCATTTGGTTGGTGAAAAACGAAATTATCGTTTCCTTGCAGGTCTTTAAAAATCATACCATGGCCGCCATCCTTTTCGTAAATGAGCTTATCATCAATTGTCCATTTGCCAAGGATTGAGCCGTTATCACTTCTTGCAATAGCCTCACAATATTCGCCCTTATAAAAGCTAGACCAAATAGAGAGAAGAGTGCCGTTGTGCTTTACTAAAAACGGACCATCCGTAACAAAAGCACCATAATCTCGTATGTCATATCTCCAAGACGCATCTCCTGCCACCCAAAGCTCAAAAGGCTTGCCAACTGCGTGCGTCAAATCCTTTGATAATTCAACGGCGCATACAGCGCCATTTTTTATTTGGGTCCACTCGTGGCAGAAAACCATATATGGTGTCTCATTTTCTTCATAAAATGTTCCGTCAAGGCAGTACCAATCGGCAGGAGTAATAAAGCCATCTGAATGTAATGTGAACTTTCCATCGGGCTTATCTGACACCAAGATGGCAGTACCACGAGGTGCGTTTTCTGGATGGAATGTGGCAAACATATAGAATTTGTCATTGTATTTATGAACCTCAGGCGCCCAGAAGTCTTTAACTCCTATAAATTCATCATAATATTCAAATACGGAAATCGGTTCGCTCCAGTTTTCAAGGTCGTCGCTAACGTAAACATCAAAGCCATAGTTGTATTTCGTGCCACAATCGCTCCAGCAATATTTACCCCTTGTGCCGTACATATAATATTTGCCCTCGTGTGTTAAAATAAAAGGGTCGCGTATGTTAATATCACTTAGCTTCATTTTTACCTCTTGTTGATTCAAATTCCTTATCTGCCAAAGTGCAGAATTTCTTGATTAAATCTATTTCGTGTGGGTCGTATGGCTTATGGCTTGGTCTATACAAATCGTGGAACCACTTTGTAAAATCAATAGGTGCATGTGGGTCTTCCTTATACCATTGCCAATGCGCCTCGTATGGCTCATATGTTTGATATTTACCCGCAACAAAGCCCCAGTTGTAGCATCCAATCCCTTCAAGATAGAAAAGAGGGAAGTTATCAAAAACAGTATTGCCGGTACATCTTGCAAGCCATTCGGTATTTATTAATGGGCGGTCAAGGCTCTTTAAATGTTTGATAAGCTTGATATGATCTACATAAGTGCCGTAAAAGTGATATGATATAATGTCGGAGTTTTCAAGCGCGTATTGATTTAGTGCGCTTGTTTTGAAGTCATTGTCTATATCAAACCACCAAGCACCAACAGTGAGTGGCTGGCTTGGATTAATTGCCCTTACAGTTTCAAACATGCGAACAAGATAGGGCATGGTTATATTTTTGCGATTGCTGTTTCCGGGCTCGTTAAACAAATCCCACATCAAAATGCGTGAATCATCCTTATACAACGTGACAATTTCTTTAACCATAGAGAAATAGTCATCTCTATATTTTTCGTCGTCAAAATAGTAGTGAGGAGCGGGACAGCTGTGTCCGCCGTGCTGAGAGTGGCGTCGTCCACCGTGGTATCCCCAGTCATAGCTTTGAGGCCCGACATCGGGCATTTTCCAAAGCTCAGTTTTTGGTGGCATACAATCGTTTGCTAAAACAACCATGCAGCTGATTCCGTATTTGGTACATAGAGCAATATAGCGTTCAAAGCGCTCAAGAAAGGAGTCGTGCTCCTTTTCCCAAACGGCGTATTCAAGAATTAGTCTGACAGAATTAAACCCAAGCTCCTTCATAAGCACAAGCTCGTTTTCAGTGGTCTTAAAGCGGTCTTCAAAGCCAAGCTCCTGCCACTGATCTATGCGATTTGCGCAGTCGGCGCTCATATAGTTACAGCCACGAATCCAAGGGCGTGAGCTATACCATTCCCAAGCCTTTTCTTTAGTCCATCTTCCCATAAAAATCTCCTTAATAGGTTCTAACTTAATTATAGTACAATCTTTACATATTTGCAAGGAGAAATATTGACAAGAATAAGAAAAAATGTTATCATAGAAAAAAGAAAAATTCTCGGAGGATAAATGAAAAAAATCGTATTAATTTTCTCAGCTTTAGTGTCGCTTCTTCTGCTTGTTAGCTGTGGTTGTGGCGATGGTGATGAACATGTACATAAATATGGAAACGACTATGTTTGCGAAATATGTAAGGATATGGCTAAGCAAAGCACAGGACTTGACTATTCCTTTGACGGCGCAACTAATAGCTATACTGTAATTGGCAAAGGAATTTGCACTGATAAGGAAATTATTATTCCTCTAGAGCACAATGGCTTGCCAGTTAAAAAAATTCAAAAATATGCATTTTATGATTCAGATATAGAGTCACTTGTTATATCAAGCAATATAGTGGAAATCGAAGAATATGCATTGTCGAATTGTCAGTCATTATATGAAATTAACGTTAGCAATGCAAATGAAAAATATAAGTCGATAGACGGCAACTTATATACAAAAAATGGCGAAAAATTAATACAATATTCGCTTGGCAAAAAGGATACTGAATTTGTTCTTCCAGCTACGGTAAAAGAAATAGGCTCTTGCGCATTTTCGCAAGCTCCACATCTAAAAGCTCTAACTCAAAGCTCGGTTAAAACTATAGGTGCAAGTGCGTTTAATAGCTGCTTACAGCTTGAAAGCATCACACTTGACGGTGTTGAAGCTATAAAGGAATATGCTTTCTACAATTGCGAAAATCTTGCAAAGGTTAAAATATTTGAATCAACCACAAGGGTTGGCGTTTGGGCATTTTTTGGCTGTGAATCGTTAAGCATCAGCTGTGAGGCTGAGTATCAACCAGCTGACTGGCACGATAATTGGAATGAGGGTAACTGCCCAGTTTCATGGGGAAATAAAGAGTAGGCAAAGGCTTACTCTTTTTCTTATGCAATGTGGACAAAAAGACTTGCATTATTTTGGCAAATATGCTCATTGACACTGGTATATTAGTGATGATATAATTAATATAAATAATAATATTTGAGGAGAAAAGTATGAGAAAAAAGCTAATAATATCGCTAGTTTTATGTATGCTTTTAGTTTTCGTGTTTGCATTTATGGTTAATGCAGAGGAAAGCACGTGTGAGCATACATATGACAAGTGGACAGTTACTTTAGGTAGTGAAGGTTTTCTTGGCGACATCACAGCTGAGACAAAATGCACCACTTGTAAAGAAACAATAGTAGAGGTAATCCCAAAGCTATTCATTACCCGTGGATATTCCTCATCAGATGATGGAATAGCGCAGGGCTATGGCGTAAATCGCGAATCACTTGCAAGATACGAGCAGTTATCTGGCGAAAAGGTTAAATTCGGTGCGGTTGTTGCGTTAAAGAACGTAATAGGCAACGTAAGCCCGCTTGATGAAAACGGAAACCCGATTAATAGTCAAGTAAAGAGTCGCGACTACACAGATACTGACTTTAGCGTTATAAATGTTGCAATTAAGTCAATTCCAGACAATGTTAAGGACTCAATAAAAATGATGTGCGCCTTTTATATCAATGTTGGTGGAAGAAACACCTATCTTGATAATGGTGCAGAAAAATCTGTTTGCGATGCAAAAACATATGATGAAATTGCGGCTGTGCCGGAAAAGGACACAACAAAGCTTGACGAATATAAGATACTAGATGGCAAAAGATATCATCAGTTAACACTTGATGAGCTTAATCTAGTTCAAGGTAAATATTGGAATGGTTCATCACTTCAATCATCCTCAGATGCAAAATTTAATAATAAATTCTGGACAACCGGGGACTATTTCACAAAGGAAACCTTGCCAATTGGCTCAATCATTATGATTGACTCAGAAAATGGCTGGCAATATCGCCCACACAAGTGGAGTGGAACAAGACCTGCCAACACCAAGGACGAGGTTGTTATTGTTGACGAAGGCTGGTGGGGTAGCTTCACAAAGGTTGGCTTTAACATAGGTAAATATGATGGAGAGGGACCAACTCAAGAAACTAATCCAATGCTTGATATTTCAGGCTACACAGCTGAGGAAATTGCTGAAATTTTCAAAATTTATATTCCTGCAACATACGAAGAAACAGACTGGAGTGAACCAGACATTGGTGGTGAAGATACAGAAACTGATACAGATACAAATACCGATACCACCACAGACACAAGCACAGATACAGAAATAGATACCGATACAGAAACAGACATTGAAACTGACACTGAAACAGAAACAGAAACAGAAGTGCCAGAGCTTCCTGACTACTCAGCCGAAAAGCAGGGTTGGAATGATGATGGCAAGCTTAAGATTTTGGCAATAGGTAACAGCTTCTCCGATGATGCTATGGACCACGTATATAAAGTGGCTTATGATGCTGGTATTACCGACATCACTCTTGGCAAGCTTTATATCGGTGGATGCTCACTTGCAACACATCTTGCACATGCAAAGAGTGGCAACCGCGCATACGACTATAAAGTAAATACAACTGGCACTTGGACAGCAAAGGGCAATCAGTCTATTCAATATGCTGTACAAAGCGATGATTGGGACTTTATCACCTTCCAACAGGTAAGTGGTTACAGTGGCGTAGCAGATACATATGACGATCTTGTTGAGATTATTAGAATTGTCGAGCCGCTAAATCCAAGCGCACGTCTTGCTTGGCATATGACATGGGCATATCAAAAGGGCTCAGGCCACGCTGATTTCCCAAAATACAACAAAGACCAAATGACTATGTACAATGCAATAGTTGATGCGGTTGACAAAAAGATTTTAACAAACGACCACATTGAAATCGTAATTCCTTCAGGAACATCAATTCAAAATGTAAGAACATCATTTATTGGCGATACAGTTACTAGAGACGGATATCACCTTTCATTAGGACTTGGTAGATATATTGCAGCTATGACATATGTTAAGGCGCTTACAGGACTTTCAATTGATAATTCTGTAACTCGACCGGACGATGTTGACTCTTATGAGCTTAAGGCTATTATCGAGTGTGTAAATAATGCAATCACTACTCCATACGCAGTAACAAACTCAACATATGTAACAACACAAGGCGGCTCAGGCGATGACGATTCAACTAATGTTGGCGTTATTCCAGAGGGCTATGTTCAATTAACAGCTACACAAATGGGACTTACCTTTGCAAGCTTCTATAACACAACTGGTTCAGACTCGTGGGAGGCAACAGGAGATGCATTTGCAAGAGGCTTTATGGCTACAAAGAAGTTCACACGCGAGGAGCTGCCCGTTGGTTCAATCATTGAAATAGCAGAGGGCTGGCAATACCGTCCGGAGGGGTGGAAGTTTGCAGTATCAAGACCGAATAATGTAACCACACAAAGAATTATAATTGACGAAAGCTGGTGGGGCTCATATTCCGAAAGAGCATTCAATATCTCTCAAGTTGGGCACACTACAAACAATAAAATTGAAATTACAGAGACAACCGACGTGGTTGCAAATACAATCTTTAAGATTATAGTTCCATCCGAGGTAGCACCCGACGTTGATGAGCCAATAGTTGACCCAGATGAGCCAACAGTTGACCCAACACCAGATCCAGAGCCAGACGAGCCTGAAACACCAGACGACACAAAGGTTTACGTTAAGTCAAGTGATTGCGATAGCGAGGTTGTAACAATAGACGGCAAGGAATACAGAGCCTTGAGCGCTGAAGCTATGGGCTATATAAAGAATGCTTATTATTTCTCACAAAATAAGGGCGCTGAGATTTACGAATCCGGCACATCAGGAACCCCTGCTAAATTCTTTGCAACAAAGGTATTCACACAAGATGACTTGCCAATAGGCGCAGTTATTTGGGTGAATAGTGGTTGGCAATACCGTCCTGAGGGTTGGGAATATACAGGCTCAAGACCTGGTAACGTAACCACTACATATGTAACAGTAGACGCAGCTTGGTGGGGCACTTGGACTCAAAGGGGATTCAACCTTTCAAAGACAAATGGTGCGACTTTAACAAGCAGTGATTACACAGCAGAGACTATACACGAAAACTTTAAAATCTACATTCCAGTAGAGAATATTATTGACTAAGGAGGTATTATAATGAAATATATTAAGCCAATGATTGAAGTATTAAAGCTTGAAACAGAGGACATTATGGTTGCCTCTAATGGTCAAGGCTCAATAACCGTGGGTGGTACAACCATAAACGGAAAAGAAGACGAATTTTCTACACCATTTGAAGATTTGTTAGGTTAATCTAAAATAAAAAGGAGGCAAGTGCCTCCTTTTTTTATTTGCGTCTTTCGACAAAGTCCTTTAGAATTTCAGGAATTTTTATATTTTGTGGACATACAGCTTGACAAGCACCACAGGAAAGACAAGCACTTGGTCGCTTGCTTTCTGGCAAGGAATTTAAGCTCATTCCCACAATAAATCCACCACCGGAGAAAACTTGCTCGTTGTAAAGGGAGATTAGCTTTGGAATATCAAGCTCCATAGGGCAGTATTCCGTGCAGTAGCGACAAGAGGTGCATGGCACACAAGCGGTCATTTTTCTGCCAAGCGCCAAGACGTTTTCAAACTCCTCGCTGTTAAATGGCTTATATTCTTCAAAGGTTTTAATGTTTTCTTTAATTTGCTCAAGGCTGGACATACCAGAAAGAGTAACTATAACCTCGGGTATTGATTGGATAAATCTAAACGCAAATGATGGCGCAGTTTCATTTTCTCGGATTGCCTTTAAGTCAGCTAGCTCGTTTTCGCTCAAATTAGCAAGTCTGCCACCACGTACAGGCTCCATAACCCAAATGGGAATGTTCAATTTTTTTAGGTATTCAACCTTTGCCTTTGCATCTTGGAATTCATAGTCGAGATAGTTTAACTGTATTTGGCAAAACTCCATATATTCACCATACATATCTAAAAACCTTTTGAAATTCTCAAAGGTTGCATGTGTGGAGAAGCCTAGGTGCTTAATTCTGCCGTTTTTCTTTTGCTCGAGCAAATATTCTACCGTTTTGTACTTTGGGTCTAAATAATACTCTATATTGGCCTCACAAACATTATGTACAAGATAAAAATCGAAATAGTCAACCAGACATTTTTCAAGCTGCTTTTCAAAAATTTCAGCAACCTTGCCCATATTGTTAACATCGTAGCCTGGGAATTTAGTTGCTAAATAAAAGCTCTCTCTTGGATAGCGCGCCAAATTTTTACCAACAACAAGCTCACTTTTGCCCATATGATATCCCCAAGCAGTGTCAAAATAGTTAACACCATTTGAAAAAGCATAGTCAAAAATCTCGGCAGTCTTTTCCTCGTCTATTTTAGATGCATCCCCGTCAATTGTAGGAAAACGCATAGTGCCAAGTCCAAGGGCGGACAATTTTAGCCCCTTAAAATCTCTATAAATCATAATTACTCCTAAACTTTTTTATCTTGATAAGTAAATTATATCATGTTTTATTCGATATTAAAAGTAGGAAGTAGTTATTTTCTTTGATATTTCTCCATACGCTTCCAGCTAATAAATCCATAAATATCGTTTGCCAAGAACATTACAAAGCAAAGAATCATTGGAATATATGATGGGTTTTCAATAGAAGCTAAAACCCAAAGAATAATCAAAATAATATCATTCGCCGAATATCCAATTGCATAATACGGGCTACGCATAAACGTCATATAAACAGCTAAAAAGCTAGTTGCTACTGAAATTGTACTAAAAATGAGATTTTCAGTATTAAGCGCGCGTAAAATAAAATAGAATACAGCTGTTACAATTATGGTAAACAAAATCATTAAAGCAATTTGCTTTTTGCTCATTTTATGTACCTTTACTGTTTTGGTGTTGTTATATGGATTGCGCGCCCAAGAAATAATGGCTAAAATTGCCATTGGTGCACTCATACCAAGATAAGTAATCATTTCCCCATAATATCTAAAATGGAAGGAAATAATGCCGTAAAAAATTGCAAAAACGACGCAAAGCGCTTGACCTATCACATACCCCTTGGCAACAAAAATAAGAGCAGTAACGCCGATTAATGAGGCAGAAAGCGTTAAATAATCCTTTTGGGGCACGCAAAGAAAGGAAATAGTAACCACAATAAGCGAGGTAATCCACAAAGCGCGCTCAAAAATTGTTAAATCCTTAAATGGATTAGAAATTTTTTTCACATATCTTCCTTTTATAAGCCACAAAAAAATAGAGCACTTTTATGTATCTTCAAAGACCTAACGATACACAACGAGTGCCCTCGGCACAGCCACCCGGTGGCGGCACGTATCAAAGAGAAATAAAGCCCAGCTTGCGCTGTACCTTGGAAAGCGTTTTGCGCGCACAGTAGGCGGCCTGCTGCGCGCCCTCGCGCATGACGGATTCCAGATACGCCTTATCGGCGATCAGACGGTTATACTCTGCCTGCACGGGGGCAAGCGCATCGGCGCACGCCTCACCCACAGCCATTTTAAAGTCGCCGTAGCCGCGGCCGGCAAA